>DASQHH010000971.1:0-2412 GCA_035632195.1 Vicinamibacterales bacterium | reverse complement strand
AAACAAGAAATTCGGCACGGCGTCGACTGTCTTCGGGAACTCGACGGCGATGATGTTCGACTGACGTCCAGTGTTGATTGTCCGACCTTCGCCGCCGAGCAGCAGCGAGAGAACCACTTCGCCCGACGGCTGCTGCGTGTTGTTCAGGAAGCGTGAGAGCTTCGGGTAGTATTGGTTGTTCCACTGTTGAACGGCTTGCGCGAACGCGGCGCCGCGAGCCTGCTGCTCGCTCGTCCAGTAGTCGTGGTAGAACTTCTTGCTCTCGTCGTCGAGGCTCTGAACGAACAGCCGGAGCCATTTTCGGTCGGCATCCGTGCGGAAGTTCGCGGCGAGAAGCGCGATCTCCTGCTGAACGTTCGGGTCCGACGCCGCGCGGGGATTGCCGCCGGAGCGAATGAAATAGTCCGTCGCCCGTTCGATCTCCTGGAACGACGAGAAGTACATCGCCAGGAATTGGGCGTTCGTCAGCTCGGGATTGGTCACGAAGCGCGAGGATAACTCCTGCTGATTCGCGTCGAGCAGCGAATAGACGTTCTTCTGGCGTTTGAGCGCCGTGATCTGCTGCTTGTATCCGCGCGCGAAGAAGGGAACGCGCCCCGTGTCGCTCGTCAGCAGCGCAAAGCCGTGGAGCCAAAGATCGATCTGCTCGGCCGTGCTGACGCGCCAGCCGCGCTGTTGGAAATCGTTCTCGACGCGCGCGGCAGCAGAGAGTCGTGCCGGCGGGCCGAGGCTCGTCTGTCGACTGGACGCCATGCATAGCACGGCCCCCGCGATCAGCGCGAGGTGGGCCGAGGCGCGCGCCACACGACCGGCGCGCTCCCGCCGCGAGCTCATTTCGCCGACGTCGGCCGTCCGCACGATGGGCAGAACTTCCATCCCAGCTCCAGTTCCGATCCGCAGGCCGGACAGTGCTGCGTCGTCACGTTCTCCCCGCAGTGCGGACAGAAGGTGATGGGGCGTCCGACAGGGAGTTGTTCACTGCACGATCGGCACCGTTCGCCGACCTGTGGAACGACGACGCGGACTCCGCCGCTCGTCTTCGTGGTCGTCGTCGGAGTCGGCACGGACGCGGCGTTCGCTGCCGGGCTTGCCGCCTTCGGCTTGGCCGGCGCCGCGACGTTCGCCGATTGAGACGCTCGTGCAGCTGGTTTTGCCGCTACCGGTGGCGCCGGCGCCGCCGGCGCGGGAGGAGTCGGCGGCGGAGTCGGCACTGCCGCCGCACCCGACACCCTCGGTCCGGTGATCGTCGCTGCCGCGCCTTCGTCCAAACCGATGTCCAGACTGCGCAAGGCACTCGGCGAGAGCGCGACCATCGCCGTCGCGAACTGCTTGAACGCCGCGGGATCCGGATTCACCTCGGCGAGCGAGGCCCCGAGCTTGTCGCGCATCACTTCGTCGACGATGAGATAGTCGCGCGATCCGGCGACCAGCTCGGTCAGCGTGATCTCGTAATCGTCATTCGTCTCGAGCCCCAACTCGCGCCGATGGAGACGATACGGGAGGATCGTCTGGTTGAGATCGGCGACGGAGAACGGCTGAACGAGATGTTGGGGGAACCGCGAACGTACGACCCTCACCAGATGGCGGTACATCCGATCGAGGTTGTCCATGAATGCGGGGCAGGTGTCTGAGTGATGAAAAACGGGCGTCGCAGCAAGCTATAGCCTGCGCCCGGACACGTGCGACTCCGTCGCGGCTACGGCTTGCTGGCTTCCTCGACCCGACGGTTCTGGGCGTCCTGCGCCGACTTGAGCTTCGACGCGCCGAACTTGTCGAGCACACGCAAGGCGACCGACGGCTTCCCGTCGCTCCCCTCGTCGTACCCCCAGTGATACCCCATCGCGAGCCCAAGGATCAGGGCGACAACGGCCTTTTTCATTTTCTCACTCCCCGTCCGTGTTCCCGGCCGAATGCCTGCGGTTCCGAAGTCATCCGGCCCTTCTCTCGGTGCGCAGCCAGCCACTCGTCGAAATGAGACGCCACGATCCCGTCGGATGTCGACTGCTCTTTCGCGGCTTTGACCGCGAGGTCGTTGGCATACTCGTTCTGCGGATGTCCTTCGTGTCCACGCACCCAGTGCCACGACACGACGTGCCCCCGCGTCGCTTCGACCAGCTCCTGCCACAGTTCCAGATTGAGTATCGGCCCGTCCTTCTTGCGCCAACCGCGCGCGATCCAGCCGGACACCCACTCGCTCATGCCTTTCACCAGGTACTGCGAATCGCTGGTGAACGAAACGCGGAACTTCGCGCCCTTCCGGGAGATGCCGCGCAGCGCCTCGATCGCGCTCCGGAGCGCCATCCGGTTGTTCGTCGTGGCCGGCTCGGACACCCAGTAGTCGTGCCGGGTGAGCCGACCCGAAGGGCTTACATATTCGATGACGCCCGCCGCCCCGCCCGGGTTACTCCCCTC
>DASQHH010000970.1:0-1579 GCA_035632195.1 Vicinamibacterales bacterium | reverse complement strand
TACTTCGGATCGCTCAAACCTGAAGAGCGCAGCGCTGCGCGCAATCAGAACCACACCAAGGTGCCGCGTCTCGTCGTCCAACCGGGTGCGCGCGGGGTTTACGACGTCTCTGACGATACGTTCCGATCGATTGCATTGCTCGGCGTCGTCGTCGCGCTCGTGCTGCTCATCGTCTGCGCGAACGTCGCGAACCTGCTGCTGTCGCGCGCGACGGCGCGGCAGCGGGAGATTTCCGTCCGGATGTCGATGGGCGCGACGCGCTGGCGGCTGATTCGCCAGCTGCTGACTGAAAGCGTCCTGCTCGCGGCCGTCGGCGCCGGGGTCGGCGCCCTCGTCGCGTACTGGGGACGTCAGCTGCTCCCCGGCAATCTTGCGACCGCGGCTCCGATCGACTGGCGCATCCTCGGCTTCGTCGGCGGACTGACGGTGCTGACCGGCATTGTCTTCGGCATCGCGCCGGCGCTTCGGTCATCGCGTCTGAATGTCGGTGCGATGCTCAAGGAAGGCGGCCGGACGATGAGCGGCGGCCGATCGCGGCTGGGAAGGACGCTGGTGGTCGCGCAGGTCGCAATCTCGCTCGTGCTGCTGGTCGGCGCGGGGCTGTTCCTCCGCACCGTCAGCAATCTGCGGAGCGTCGACGTCGGCTTCGCGACCGACAATCTGATGCTCGTCCCGATCAATCCGGCGCTCAACCGCTACGAGCAGCCGCGCATCCAGAGTCTCCTCACACAGATGGTGGACGAACTGCCGCGCGTGCCCGGCGTTCGCGCGGTGACGGCGTCGCAGCCGGCGCTCCTCGCCGGCGGCGTCAACACGAGCCAGATCTGGATTCAGGGACGCGCGAAGCCGACCGATCGAAACCGCATGTATCGCATGGTCGTGGCCCCGAACTTTTTCGACACGCTCGGCATCCGCCTGATGACGGGACGGACGCTCAGCGACCGCGATGTGCAGAATGGACCCAAGGTGGTCGTCATCAACGACGCCGCCGCGAAGAAGTACTTCCCGCGCGAGAACCCGGTCGGGCAGCATTTCGGCCCGTCGTTCGAAACCACGGGCGACATGGAAGTCGTCGGCGTCGTCAGCGATGTGAAATACAACAGCGTGCGCGATGCCGTCCCGCCGACGATGTACGTGCCGTTCGCGCAGAACCGGCTCGGATCGATGACGTTCGAGCTGCGAACCGCCGGCGATCCGGCCTCCGTCGTGGGCGCCGTGCGCGAGGCGATACGCCGCATCGACCCGAACATGCCGATTCTGAAAGTGTCGACACAGACCGAGCAGATCGAACAGCGTTTCGCGCAAGAGAGGGTCTTCGCCCAGGCGTACGCGCTGTTCGGCGGCCTCGCGGTGGTGATCGCGTCGGTCGGGTTGTTCGGGCTCATGTCGTACAGCGTCGCGCGGCGCACGAACGAGATCGGCATTCGAATGGCGCTCGGCGCCAACCGCGAGGACGTCGTGGGCATGGTGATGCGGGAGTCGCTCGTGCTCGTCGTCGTCGGGGTCGTCATCGGCACCGGCAGCGCGCTGGGCGCCGGACGATTCGTCGCGCGCCTGCTCTACAACCTCGCGCCGGCCG
>DASQHH010000969.1:0-4912 GCA_035632195.1 Vicinamibacterales bacterium | reverse complement strand
GGGGCCCACCCGCGTTTCGCCTGTGCCTAGCGGTCTACCTCTCCAAGAACGATGTCAATCGAACCGATCAGCGCGACGACGTCGGCGACCAGGTGGCCGCGCACGAGACGCCGCAGGCCCTGCAGATTGCAGAACGACGGCGGCCGCACGCGGAACCGGTACGGGTTCGTCGATTTTCCGTCGCTGACGATGAAGTACCCGAGCTCGCCTTTCGGCGACTCGATCGCGTGATAGGTCTCGCCGGCCGCCGGCTTGATGAGGCGCGGCACCTTGCCGACGATCGGGCCTTCGGGAATCCCCTGCGCCGCCTGCCGGACGATCCGGACCGACTGGCGGAACTCCTCCATGCGCACCAGATACCGATCGTAGGTGTCGCCCTTCATGCCGATCGGCACATCGAACTCGAACTCGTCGTACGCGGCGTACGGCTCGTCCTTGCGCACGTCGCGCACAACGCCCGATCCGCGCAGGGCCGGACCGCAGAGTCCGAGGTTGATCGCTTCCTCTCCCGAGATGACGCCGATGCCGCGCGTCCGTTCGAGCCAGATCCGGTTGTGGGTCAGCAGCTCCTCGTACTCGTCGACTTTGGCGTCCATGATGTTGCAGAACTCGAGGACGCGCTTGTCCCAGCCAGGAGGAATGTCGAGCGGCAGACCGCCGATGCGCTGCGAGTTGTACGTCAGTCGCGCGCCGCACAGCTCCTCGAACAGGTCGAGAATCAGCTCGCGCTCGCGGAACGCGTAGAGGAACACCGTCATCGCGCCGATGTCCATCGCGTGGGTGCCGACCCAGAGGCAGTGGCTCGCGATCCGCTGCAGCTCGCAGACGATGGTCCGGACGTACCGCGCGCGCCGCGGGACTTCGAGCTGCAGCAGCTTCTCCACCGTCTGGCAGTAGCCGACGTTGCTCGTCGCCGCCGCCACGTAGTCCATCCGGTCGGTGAGCAGCACAATCTGCGTCCAGTTGCGGTTCTCCGACAGCTTCTCGATGCCGCGGTGCAGGTAGCCGATCACGACGTCGGCGTCCACGACCTTCTCGCCGTCGAGGCGCAGCACGACGCGTAGCACGCCGTGCGTGCTCGGATGCTGCGGGCCCATGTTGATCACCAGCTCGTTGGTGTCGAACATGGCGCCGTGCACGGCGCCCGGAGTGTCGAGCGCGTTGCCGGTGCTACTCAATGTCCGCCTCTTCCTTCGCCTGGCGCAGCTTCAGCCAGTCGATCGGATTCTCCATCAGCAGCTCGCCCGGCCCCTCGAGCGGATAGTCCTTGCGCTGGGGGAATCCCTGCCAGTCTTCAGGCATCAGAATCCGCCGGCGGTCCGGATGGCCGGTGAAGTTGACGCCGAACATGTCGTAAACCTCGCGCTCGAACCAGTTCGCCGCAGCCCACACGCCCGTAACCGACGGAATGGGCTGGTTTTCCCCCACGACGGCCTTGACCCGAATGCGGTGCCGGTGGACGGTCGAATACAGCAGGTAGATGACGTCGAAACGTCCTTCCTTGCGCGGCGGCCAGTCGGTCGCCGTCAAGTCGGAGAGGTAATCGAAGCGCGCGTCGGGCGCGTCGTGCAGATGCCGCACGCCCTCGATCAGCTTCGCGACCGGCACGATGATCGTCCAGTCTCCGAGGTAGAAGCTGACCTTCGAGACGCCGTCGGCGACCTTCGACTGCAGCGACGTGACGAAGCCGGGCAGCGCCTTGTCCGCCGGCGGAGGCGGATCCGTGGGTCCAGCCGGCGGCGGCGGCGGCGGCGGCACGTGCGGGGCCGCGGGCTTCGCGGCCGCAGCCGCGGGCTTTGCCGCCGGCGGTACCGCAGGCTTCGCCGGAGGCTTCACGTCAGCCGTGGGCTGACCGGTCGCCGAACTGGTCTCGCTCGTCGTCGCGGTGACAGCGGCTTCAGGGTTCGCCGGCTTCGGCGCGGGCGGTTCGGTTCGCGGAGGGCCGACAGGCGCCGCCGACACTCCAGCGCCCGGAGAATCGGTCCGCGAAACTTCACCCTTGATGGGTTCGGCGGGCGTCCCGTCGGCCGGTTTGTCGCCCGCGGCTTTCGGGGGCGTCGGCTGCGGCTTGGATTCGTCAGACATTGATCAAATCCGCAATCCGCAATCCGCAATCCGCAATCGAACTACACCCACTCGAGCGCGCCCTTCTGCCAGGCGTAGTAGTAGCCGACGACGAGAATGAAGACGAAGATGACCATCTCGACGAAGCCGAACAGCATCAGCTTGTTGAAGATGACCGCCCACGGGAACATGAAGACCGTTTCGACGTCGAAAATGACGAACAGCATCGCGACGAGGTAGTAGCGGATGCTGTAGCGGTCGCGCGCATCGGTGATGGGTTCGATTCCGCATTCGTACGGCTCGAGCTTGACCTTGTTGTACTTGCGCGGATGAACCAGGCTCGACAGGACGATGGTAAAGATCGCGAACCCTGTGGCGACCACGACGAAGATGGCAATGGGGATGTACGTCGAAAGCATGCGGGGCCGGTAGAAGCCGTGCGGTTTATATCATACGGCGACGCGCGCATGCAATTTGCCGCAAGTTACAGATTTCAAACAGTTTTTAGCCGTTCGTCGCTTGACGGTGTTCAAAACCGGGACCTATACTGAATTCGATGTCCCGCTCGCGCTTTCTTGCCGCGGCGATCGTACTCGGATCGATCTGCCTGGCGCGTTCGGCCGACATCGCCGCGCAGCCGAACCTTCGCTCGATGTACGTCAGCGTCGTCGACCAGGCCGGCGCGCCCGTGCCGGGCCTCGGACCGTCGGACTTCATCGTCCGCGAAGACAATGTTGCACGCGAAGTGCTGAAAGTCACGCCGGCGGACGAGCCGATGCAGGTGGCGGTGCTCGCCGATACGAGCCAGCGCGCGCGCAACGACATCTCGCACATCCGCACCGCGCTGCCACCCTTCGTCGCCGCGCTCACGAGTCCCGGCGAAGATCAGCGCAAGAACCAGGTGGCCATCATCGGCTTCGGTGAGCGGCCGACGATCCTCGCCGAATACTCGACGCTGCCTTCGCTGCTGCAGAAGGGCATCGATCGCATCTGGCCGGCGCCGAATTCAGGTCCCTATCTACTGGACGCCATCTCCGAGACGTGTCAGGGATTCCGGAAACGCGAGGCGCAGCGGCCGGTCATCGTCGCCATCGCCGTCGAAGGCGGGGAGCTCAGCTATACGTCGTATCAGCAGGTGCTCGACCGGCTTGCCGCCGCCGACGCGCCGCTCTACGCGCTGATGATCGGCACGCCGGACACCAGCCTTCGCGACGAAGAGCGCAACCGCCAGATCGTGCTCGACCGCGGACCGACGGCGAGCGGGGGCATGCGCGAGCAGCTGCTGACGAGCATGGCGCTCGACGGCAAGCTGAAACAGCTCGCCGATCAGCTCACCCATCAGTATCTCGTCACCTATTCAAGGCCGGAGTCGCTCATTCCGCCGGAGCACATCACGGTCGGAGCGACCAGGCCGGGGCTCACCGCGCGCGGGACGCCGGTGCGCGTCCCGGCCAGGGCATCGCGATGAGGATGCGCGTCGGCGCGGCCGCGGTGGCGGCCGCGATGGCCCTCTCGCCGGGCCGGGGCGGCCTCGCCGCCTCGGCGCAGGATCAGCCGCCGCAGCGCCAGCAGCCGTCGTTCCGGGCCGGCGTCGATCTCGTTTCATTGAACGTCACCGTGAACGACGGCCCGCGGTTCGTCACGGACCTGACCCCCCAGGACTTCAGCGTCTTCGAGGACGGCGTCAAACAGGAGGTCACGTTCTTCACGAAGGCGAACCTGCCGATCGCGCTGGCGCTGCTCCTGGATACCAGCGCCAGCATGGAGACGAAGCTGCCGACCGCGCAGGAAGCGGCGATCGGCTTCGCCAGGAAACTCCGGCAGCAGGACCTCGCCGAGGTCATCGACTTCGACAGCCGCGTCGTCGTCCTCCAGAACTTCACGAGCAGTGCGCCCGAGCTGGAACAGGCGATCCGCAAGACATCTGCCGGCGGCTCGACCTCGCTCTACAACGCGGTGTACATCGCGCTCAAGGACCTGAAGAAAGTCGTCGCGAAGAACGTCGACGAGATCCGGCGCCAGGCGATCATCGTGCTCTCGGACGGCGAGGACACGTCGAGCCTGCTGCCGTTCGAGGAGGTGCTCGACCTCGCGAAGCGATCCGAGACGGCGATCTACTCGATTGGCCTTCGCGTGCCCGAAGTCGGCGGCGGTGGCGGCACGCGGGGGTTCAAGGAAGCCGAGTTCGTGCTGCGCCAGTTCTCGCAGGAGACCGGCGGCCGCTCGTTCTTCCCCAATCAGCTCGCGGATTTGAACGGCGTCTACGGGCAGATTGCCGACGAGCTCTCGAGCCAGTACACCGTGGGCTACACGTCGCGGAACCCGAAGCGCGACGGCTCGTGGCGGCGGGTGATCGTCCGCGTCAACCGGCCCAATCTCACCGCGCGAACCAAGCAGGGCTACTTCGCGCCGACGACGCACTGAATGCAGGTTGTTCCGCTGGCGCTGTACGCCATGGCGTTCGTCGCCTACGCGTGGCACTTCACCGAGCGACGGCCGATCGTCGGACGCTCGGCGACGACGCTCCTCGTGTTCGCGGCGCTCGCGCACACTTTCGTGATCGGCATGCAGACGATGGAAGCCGGTCAGATTCCCGTCGCCGGCGCAACGCCGGCGATCTCGACGTTCGTGTGGCTGCTGGCGTTGTCGTATCTCTACGTCGAGATGACGACCGACGAGCGGGCGATGGGCGTCTTCATCCTGCCGCTGCTCGTCGCGCTGCAGGCGATTCCGGCGTTCAAGCCCGGCGTCGAGGCGCGGTCGGCCGTGCTGCAGGGCCCGCTCTTCGGGATCCACGTCTCGTCGCTGCTGTTCGCGTATGCCAGCTTCGCGCTCGCGTGCGTTATCG
>DASQHH010000968.1:0-4303 GCA_035632195.1 Vicinamibacterales bacterium | reverse complement strand
GACGACCCAGAGCGACATCTACGCGCTCGGCCTCATCCTCTTCGAGGTCTTCACCGGCAAGCGCGCTTTCGACGCGAAGACGATGGCGGACCTGATCAAGCAGCACGAGGACGGCAATATCACGACGCCGTCGTCGGTCGTGCACGATCTGGATCCGGCGGTCGAGCGCGTCATCATGCGCTGCCTCGAAAAGGACCCGCTGAAGCGTCCCGCTTCGGCGATCGTCGTGGCGGCGGCGCTGCCAGGGGCGAACCCGCTGGCCGACGCCCTCGCTGCGGGCGAGACGCCGTCGCCGGAATTGCTCGCGGCGGCCGCCGAAGAAGAAGCGCTTCCGCTCGGCCGCGGGCTCGTCGTGCTCGCGGCGATCGTCGGCGGGCTGCTCGTCTACGCGGGCGTCGCCTGGCATGCCTCGCTCGTCGGCCACGTGCCGCTGGACAAACCGGCAGCCGTCCTGATCGACCGCGCGCAAGCCATCTCGCGCACGTTCGGTTATACGGACACGCCTGTCGACTGGGCATTCGGCACGAGCGCCGCGAACGACTATCTCGATTGGCTCGTCGTGCACGATCGCACACCGCATCGGTGGGACGTCCTGTCGCGCGGGACTCCGGCGGCGCTGTTCCTGTGGTATCGCGCGAGCCCGCGGCCGATGACGCCGCTCCTGCCCTTCTCCATTCGCCCGAACGATCCGCCGCTCAACGACACGTCGATGCGCATCGTGGTTGTCGACACGCTCGGACGGCTGCAGGAATTCCACGCCGTGCCGCCGCAGTTTGAGCCTGACGCCGGCGCCTCTCACTCGGCGGATTGGAGCGCCGCGTTCAGCGCAGCGGGACTCGACATGCGCGCGTTCGCGCCGGCGGAGCCGCAGTGGACTCCGCGGGACTTCGCTGACGCGCGCGTGGCATGGACCGGCACGCTGCCGGAGCGGCCGGATCTCCCCGTGCGCGTCGAAGCCGCGTCGTACCGCGGACGGCCCGTCTCGTTCACGATCGTCGCGCCGTGGAGCCGCCCGACCCGCCAACAGCCGCGCCGGCCGTCGCGCGCCGACGGATGGATCAACGCCTCGGCCGTTGTCGGCGTCTGCGCGCTGTTCGTCGGCGCGATGGTTCTCGCGCGCATCCACTTGCGCGAGAACCGCGACGACCGCCGCGGCGCCGCCCGCCTGATTCTGTACGTCCTCATCGCCGGGTTCATCGACTGGATCGTCTCCGGCCACCACGTCTCGGACGTGAACCTGCAATTCGGCAGTCTGTACCGCAGCGCGGGCGGAGAGCTGACCACAGCCGCGATCATCGGCGTGATGTACGTCGCCCTCGAGCCGTACGTGCGCCGGCTGTGGCCCGACGGCCTGCTCGGGTGGTCTCGACTCCTGACAGGACACGTCAAGGACTCGCGCGTGGGGCGCGATCTCCTGGCGGGGCTCGCCCTGGGCGTGGCGACAGCCGGAGTCGACGTCGCAAAAGTACGGCTGCTGCCGCTGCTCGGCTACGCCGCGCCGATGCCGATCTTCGGCGGCGAACTCGACGTCATCATGCAGCCGATGGGCGTCATCTCCGGGTGGATCGAATTGAGCTTCCGAGCGCTCGAAGCGTCGCTGCTCATCGTGCTGTTGTTCGTGGTGATTCGCCTGTTGACCCGCAGCGCCCGGCTCAGCGCGATCCTGTTGTTCATCGTGCTGTCCCTGGTCAACACGAACAACACGGCGAGCAGCAGCACGCCGCTCATCTGGATCTTCCCGCTGCTCAGCGGCGCGCTCATGACCGTGACCGCTCTGCGCTTCGGGCTCCTGCCGCTCGCCGCATCGTCGTTCGCCGCGAACGTGCTGACGCGCGCGCCGATGACGCTCGACGTCGGCGAGTGGTATGCCGCGCCCTCGAACTGGACGATGCTCGCGCTGTCGGCGCTTGCCGCCTTCGCGTTCTACGCAGCGCGCGCGGGACAGCCGCTGTTCGGGCGGCTGGAGCCGAAGTAGTCAGCGGCGCCGGGTCCGCGCGGTCGGCGGCGCCGTCCAGGGATCTTCAGGCCACGGGTGCTTCGGGTATCGCCCACGCAGCTCCTTCCGCACTTCGGGATACGTGCGGTTCCAGAAGCTGCGCAGGTCGCGGGTGACCTGCACAGGCCGTCCATTCGGCGCCAGCAGCTCCAGCACCACCGGCGCGCGGCTCGGACCGATGCGCGGCGTTTCGGCCAGCCCGAACAACTCCTGAAGCTTCACCGACACCGACACGGTGCCGTCCTCGTTATACGCGATCGTACGCGCGCGGCCGCTGGGCACGACGAGCGATTCGGGCGCGTCGCGGTCGAGCGCGCGGATGACGTCCGCCGGCAGCGCCGACGCGAGTCCGATGTCGTCGAGGCGCTTCGCGCCGTAGGCCGCCGACCGGACGACTGACGCGAGATCGATCGCCTGCCCCGCGAATGCCAGCCGCCGCAGCAGCCGCGCGTCCCCGTCCGTGTGCGGCCGCGCGAGCCAGGCGTCCGCAAGCAGCACGGCGGCAATCTCCGGATCCGGTTTCGCGGGCTTCTCGGCAAGGACAATCGCATCGTAACGGTCGACAACCGCCGCCCTGACCGCACCGCTGTCCGGATCGAACCGGTGCGTCAGTCCCGACGATGTGGGCGCGAGCCAATCACGGTCGACGGCGCTCGCAACCCGGATGAGGCCGTTGGTCACGTCGATGGCGGCGAGGAAGTCGGCGTCGACGACGCCGCTCTCGCGGGCGATCGCCGCGCCGGTCCCGCTCGACAGGAGCACGTTCGCCGATCGCGGTTCGCGCCGCTTGGCGATGCGATCCGGATAGCCGGCGAAGATCGCGCGGCGGAACTCCCGCTCACCGATGTCCGGCCGCACATCGTCGACGAGCGTCAGGACGTCGGAGGCGGTCGCCACGGCCGCTGCGCGGGGGGTTCGCCGCTCCGCGAGACGTTCGCACGCGATGGCGACGGTGAGCGAAGCCGGCGCCGCGACCTGCACCCGCGCAAGCCGCGGATGCATCGGAAGGCGGCGGGCTTCGGCGCCGATCGTCGTCAGCCGTCCGCCGTCGATCAGCCCCAGCCGCTCGAGCAGCTTCAACGCAGCGGCGATGGCGCCGCCGGGCGGCGGCTCGAACCATTCCAGCGTCCGCGGGTCGCCGCCCCACGCGATCACGTCCAGTACGGCGGATGACAGGTCGACGCGCCGGATCTCAGGTTCGCGGTGCGGCCGCAGCCGATCGCGTGCGTCCCACAGGCGGCGCGCGGTTCCCGGCGCGAGGCGTCCGGCGCGTCCCGCGCGCTGGTCCGCGGCATCGGCCGTGATGCGCTCCGTTTCGAGCGTATCGATCGCGCGGTCGGCATCGTACCGCGCGACTTTGTGGAGTCCGCTGTCGACGACGGCGGTGACGTCCGGCACCGTCACGGACGTCTCGGCGATGTTCGTCGCCACGATGATGCGGCGCCTGCTCGACGGCCGAAGCGCGGCGTCCTGCGCGTCGGCGTCGAGAGAGCCGTGCAGCGGCAGGACGTCGAGGTGCAGCCCGGCGTCGACACGGGTGCGGATGTCGGCAACCGCACGATCGATCTCGCGAGCGCCGGGGAGGAAGCAGAGCACGCTGCCAGTCGAGGTCCGGGCGATTTCGGCAGCGGCGTCCGCGACCGGCTGGCCCGGCGCGTATGAAACGTCCAGGGGAAACGTCCTGCCCGGAACGTCGACAACGGGACAGCCGTCGAGAAAGGTGGAGACGCTCGCGGAATCGAGGGTCGCCGACATGACGACGATCCGCAGATCGCTTCGCGCGCGCCACGCCTGCTTCGCGAGCGCAATGGCGACGTCGGCGTGGATGCTGCGCTCGTGGAACTCGTCGAGGACGATGGTGGTGAAGTCGGACAGCAGCGGGTCGCCCTGCAGCCGCGAGGTGAGGATGCCTTCCGTGACGACGAGCAGCCGCGTCGAGCGGCTGAAGTTGCGGTCGAGCCGGACCTGCCAGCCGACCTCGCGGCCGACGGTCCATCCGCGCTCCGCGGCGATGCGGGCCGCAATCGCGCGCGCCGCCACGCGCCGCGGCTGCAGCACGATGACGGCGCCGTCGTCCATGAGCGCCGGAGGCAAGCGCGTTGTCTTCCCCGCGCCGGGGGCGGCGGTCACGACGGCGGCGCGCATCCGCCTGACGGCATCGACGATTTCTGGAACGAAACCGTCAATCGGCAGACTTTGAAGCTTCAAACCCAGAAATTCGAGCCGTAGATCAGGTCAGACTTAGGTCGGACTGCAGTCAGACTGAGGTCGGGCTGTAGTCCGACGCGAGTCAGACTGCGGTGCGCC
>DASQHH010000967.1:0-3608 GCA_035632195.1 Vicinamibacterales bacterium | reverse complement strand
CACGAGCAGAACTGCAGCACGAGCACCATGCGCAACATCGGCAGCTCGCAGGTCGACCCTTATTCGGCGCTCGCCGGCGCCGCCGCCGCCCTGTACGGCCCGCTGCACGGGGGCGCGAACGAAGCGGTCCTGCGGATGCTGAACGAGATCGGGTCGGTGAAAAAGGTCCCCGAGTTCATCAAGAAAGTGAAGTCGGGCGAAGGCAAGGACCGGCTCATGGGATTCGGCCACCGCGTCTACAAGTCCTATGACCCGCGCGCGAAGGTCATCAAGAAGATGGCCGAGCTGGTGTTCACCGTCACCGGCAAGAATCCGCTGCTCGAGATCGCGCTCGAGCTCGAGCGCATCGCGCTCGAAGACGATTACTTCGTCTCGCGCAAGCTGTACCCGAACGTCGACTTCTATTCAGGGCTGATCTACCAGGCCATGGGCTTTCCGACGGAGATGTTCCCGGTCCTGTTCGCGATCCCCCGGACCGCGGGGTGGCTCGCGCAGTGGGAGGAGATGCTGCAGGACCCTGAGCAGAAGATCGCGCGGCCCAGACAGATCTATACTGGGCACGCCAAGCGGGATTACGTGGCCCGGGAAAAACGCTCGTAATGATTGCAGGACTCCTGATCGCGGCGGCGCTGGGCGTGCACCCGCACGCGCAGACGGCGCCTCCCGCGCCCCCGCCGAAGTTCGATTCGGGCCGCGCGTGGGAGCATCTGCGTCAACTGGTCGCCATCGGGCCGCGTCCGTCCGGTTCGACGGCCATCGAGCAAACGCGCAAATACATCAAGGACACGCTCGCCGCCGACGGCCTCGCGGCTACCGAACAGTCCTGGGACGAACAGACGCCGGTCGACAAGGTGAAGATGACGAATCTCATCGTCACCATTCCCGGCGCGCGGCGCGAGCGGATCGTCATCACCGGCCACTACGATACGAAGCGCATCCGCGAGTTCCGGTTCGTGGGCGCGAGCGACGGCGCATCGAGCGCAGCCTTCCTTCTGGAGCTCGCGCGCGTGCTGAAGACGCGCAAGAACCCGTTCACCTACGAGCTGGTCTTCCTCGACGGCGAGGAAGCGGTCTGCAGGGACTGGGACGAGTGCGCGCGGCCCGGCGCGCCGGACAACACGTACGGCAGCCGCCACTACGTGACGGCGGCGCGCCACGACGGCACGATCTCCGCGGTGAAGGCGATGATCCTGATCGACATGATCGGCGATCGCGATCTCGACATCCGCCGCGATGCGAACTCCACGCCGTGGCTCACCGACATCATCTGGGGGGCCGCCAAGCACCAGGAGCTCGACAGCTACTTCCTCGACGAGTCGACGCGCATCGAGGACGACCATCTGCCGTTTCTCGCCGCCGGGATCCCGTCGGTCGACATCATCGACCTCGACTACGAACCGTGGCACACGGCGAAAGACAATCTGGACGCGGTCAGCGCGCGCAGCCTGCAGGTCGTGGCCGACGTCATCATCGCGTCGTTGCCGCCGATCGAGACGCGGCTGGCCAGGCAGTCGGCGCTGGCGGCCATCCGCAAGACCGGCGTCAAGAAGTCGCCCAGGCGAACGGTCACGACCTATCTCGTCGCGCGCCGACACAAGGGGCTCAAGCCGCAGCCAAAGCCGCAGCCGCCGATTCTCGTCGGGCACTGAGCGGCGGGCCTAAAGGCCCCGCCCTACAGCTGAAACAGACTCCGCCCTACCCCTGGTAACCGTTCGCTGAGAGTTGCACGCGCGTGCCGTCGGGATCCGTGAAGTACAGCTGATCGCCCCCGCTCGTCCGATTAGCCGGATTGCGATCGACCGTCGCCTGGACGTTCTGTTCTTTCAGCCGCGCGGCGATGCGCTCGGGATCGTAGTCGTCGACGCCGATGCAGACGTGATGCACGCGGCCGGGTTCGGCGATCTTGTAGACCCCCAGGAAGCTCGTGCCGAGACCGAGGTTGATGCCGCCGTTGCCCGGACGGCTGACGACCTTCAGGTCAAGCAGCTTCGAGTAGAACGCGGCGGATCGCTCGACGTCGGACACCGCGAGCGACGCGTGGTTGAGGGTGGCGCCCCGCGCGACGGCCGTGGACTGCGCGGCCGGCGCGGCGGTGGCTCCCGCGAGCAGCGTCAGGGACGCGACGAGCTCGCGACGCGAGATCTGGCGTTCGGTGAAGCGATCGACGAGATGTTCGATGGCGGAAATCATCCGCCGATTCTAGTGCTCTTTGGCCGACGTGGCGCTCTTCGGCACGGCGGTCAGCAGCGCGATCAGCGCGCGGCCGGCATCCTTTGATTCCTTGCCGTCCTTCAGCCGCGAGGTGCCCACGACGACCGTTTCGCCGATCTCCATGTCGAAGCTGGTGTCGATGACGCGCCGGCGGCTGAAAACCATGGGCGTCGGCGCCTCCATATCCAGTCGCCGCTTCATGTCGGCAATGCGCGCCTCTTGTTCGGCAACTTCGTTCCTCGCGCCCGGCCGGGCGCGGAGCGCCGCCAGTTCCGTCTCCGACTCGCGGAGCCGCTGCTCGAGCGCGGCGCGTTCTGCCGTCCGCGCCCGCTCCATCGTGAGCTCCAGCGGCTGATCGGAGGTTGTGGCGTCGAGCAGCTGAAACGTGACGCGCAGCCTGCCCAGATAGGGGCCGCTCGACGTGAGCCGGAGTTCGTAGTCCTGGCCGTCGGCGCCGCGCAGCCGCGTCGTCGCGCCGCGCGATCCGAGGATCCACTCGGCGTCCAGCAGGCGGTAGCCCTTGAACGGCAAGAAGTCCTTCATGTCCGCCAGCGCCTTGCGCGCGGCTGGCGGGACGTCACCGGTCGAACCGCTGCTCAAGTCGCCCAGCACGAGCACGACGCTGAAGCCCTGGGGCTGCGGCTGCCCCTTCATGTCCGGCGGCCCCGGCGTCCGCGCAACCGGCTGCGCCGCGGCCGACGCGCCGAGCATTCCCATCACACACCATGCGGCAATCGTTTTCATGATTCCTCTCACGGATTGAACTCCGGATCGAATACCCAGATGACGCGCGTGCCGCCCGGCGTTGCGAACTGCAGTTGGCGGCGCCCGCTCGCGATGTCGGCATCCGCGTCGGCGTGCGGTCCCGCCTCTGCCGACCGCGCCCCTGACCGCGCGGCGTGGTCGCGGTCGACGCGGTTTGCGCCGACGATGGCAATCGAGAGCGTGGCGGCGGTGGCCGCAAGGGCCAGCAGCGGCGGAAACCAGGACGGCGACGACGCTGGCTGAGACGCCGCTGCGACGACCGCGCGGCGCATCGCGTCCTCTTCCACCGGCGACATTGCCGCATGGGCCGGATCGTGAACCAGCGGATCTCCGGCCCGCAGAAGCGTGCCGATGTCAGTCATGACTCTCCCCTCGCGCCTCGTTCGCGCCGCGGATGGCGGCGGCCAGCTGGCGGCGCCCGCGGGAAAGGTGCCAGCGGACCGTGACCGGCGCGACGCCGAGCATCGACGCGATCGATGGAATCGTGGCGCCTTCCAGCTCGTACAGAATCAGAATTGCCCGGCGATGCGCCGTCAGCGTGTCGAGCGCGCGCCAGACGTCGGACCGCGCAATGAGCGCGTCTTCCTGCGTCGCCCGGCTCGACGCATTGACCTCGAGCGTCGGGTCCAGCC
>DASQHH010000966.1:0-15768 GCA_035632195.1 Vicinamibacterales bacterium | reverse complement strand
CACACGACGCCTCCGTGCTCGCCACAGAAAGCTTTGATCGACGCGGCGGAGTTGATGTACGTGACGGGAACGATCCCGCTCGGCTGAAGCCTCGCGCTCCGCGAGAGCCTCGCGCTTCGCGGGAGCCTCGCGCTCAGCGGGCTGGAGGGCGAGCCTTCAGACGAGCCGATCACCTCGTGCAGGTCACACCAGCACTGCTCCAACTGATCGGCGTCGGCCATGTCGGCCATCGAGCATCCCGCTGCGAGATCCGGAAGAATGACCTGCTGGTGCGGCGCGCTCAGCACGTCGGCGCTCTCCGCCATGAAATGCACGCCGCAAAAGACGATGAACTCGGCTTCGGGGTGGCGGCTGATCTCGCGCGCGAGCTTGAAGGAGTCGCCGGTGTAGTCGGCAAACTTGATCACCTCGTCGCGCTGATAGTGATGGCCGAGAATGACGAGCCGGCGGCCGAGCGTGGCCTTCGCGGCGGCGATCCGCGCGTCCATGGCTTCGTCGGACAGCCCCAGATAGCGCTCGGGGAGCGGCTGGCGCTCGCCGATGCTGTGTTTCTCGTACTCGGTCAGGACTGGCAGCAGCATGGCTTGTGCGATTGTGAAATTTTTCTCAATCTAAGGACCTGAAAAAGCCGAGACGGCTGCAGGCCGCTCGGCTTCTTCGATTATAGAGGACCGGAGGGCCGCTCGCGAGGGCCCCTCCGACCTCGACGGCTTACGATGCCTGCGCCACCACGTTGTACAGCGTGTCGCGCTGCACAGGCTCGCGTCCGGCCGCCCGGATGAGCCGCTCGATCTCCCGCGGCGTCATCGACTCCGGCGTGCGCGCCCCGGCCATGTGGTAGATCTTCTCCTCCTGCACGGTGCCGTCGAGGTCGTCGACGCCGAACCACAGCGACGCCTGCGCCACTTCGACACCGGTCGCGATCCAGAACGCCTTGATGTGCGGAATGTTGTCGCACATCAGGCGCGCGACCGCGTGCACGCGCAGCGAATCGGCCGCGCTCGGCGCCGGCAGCTTCCGCATCTGATTGTTGTCGGGATGGAACGCGAGCGGAATGAACGCCTGGAACCCGCGCGTCTCGTCCTGCAGCGCGCGCGCCCGCATCATGTGGTCGACGCGCTCTTCCACCGTCTCGATGTGGCCGTAGAGCATCGTCACGTTCGACCGCATGCCCAGACGATGCGCGATGCGGTGAATGTCGAGGTACCGGTCGCTGCCGCACTTGTCGTTCGCGATCTTGCGGCGCACGCGCTGGGCGAAGATCTCGGCCCCGCCGCCCGGCAGCGAGTCGAGACCGGCGTCCATCAGCGCGCGCAGCACCTGTCGGTCGTCCATTTTGTACAGGTCTGCGAAGAAGGCGATCTCGACGGCCGTGAAGCACTTGAGATGAATGTCTGGGCGGATGCGCTTGAAGCCCCGCAGCAGCTCCGTGTAGTAGTCGAACGGCAGATCAGGGTGCAGCCCGTTGACGACGTGGATTTCGGTCAGCGGCTGGTGAGCGCGCTTGCGGAGCTTGTCCCACGCCTCTTCGAGCGACATCGTGTAGGCGTCCGGGTCGCCGGGCCTGAGCCGCGCGAACGCGCAGAACAGGCAGCTCGCCACGCAGACGTTGGTGGCCTCGAGACGGATGTTGTAGTTGTAATACGCGCGGCTGCCGCTGCGTTTCTCGCGCTCGCGATTGGCCAGCGCGCCGACGGCCAGCAGGTCCGGGCACTCGAACAGCCTGACGCCGTCCGCGGGATCGAGACGGACGCCGGCCGCGAGTTTGTCGTCGATGTCCGCGAGACCCGCGGCGGCGACGCGGGGAATCACGCGATTACCGATCCTCGATTCAGCTGATGCCGAAGATCTGAATGCGCAGCGATCGCGCGCGCGGGCCGTCGAGCTCGGCCATCAGAATCCGCTGCCATTGTCCCAGGACGACTTCCCCGCCGCTCACCTGAAGCGTCAGGTTGTGCCCCAGCAGCAGCGCGCGCAGGTGCGAGTCGGCGTTCATCCGATCGCAGTCCGAATGGTCGGGATTGTTGTGCAGCCACTCGGCGTCGCGCGCGACCATCTGCTCGAGGAACCGCTTGATGTCGGCGAGCAGCGCCGTTTGGAACTCGTTGATGAACAGCGCGCAGGTCGTGTGCATCGACCAGAGGCTGACGAGTCCCTCGCGGATGTTGAACTGCCGCACGAACTCCATCACACGGTTGGTGAGATCCACGAGCTCGATGCGCTCATCGGTATCGACGACGATCGTTTCGCCGTGAATCGTCAGGCCGCCGACCTTCGCCGAGGCCACGCTCTCCACGGGCCGCTCGCGAACGGTGACGGTCGATGCCTTGCTCATTCAGATGCCCTTTCGATGGCAGTGTGGTGAAACCGATTAATGTTACGCAAAAAGAGTGGCCCCAATCAACCCTGCTATACTCCCTCACCAACACGACCCCGGCGGCCAAGCGAAGTGGGTGCGAAGCCCACACGGTCCCGCCACTGTAAGCGGCTAGCGTCGCGCCATCACAGTCACTGGGACGGCCGGGTCAATCCGGCCGTGGAAACAACGCCCTTCCCGGGAAGACAGCGCGCCGACGCAGCGATCCGCGAGTCAGGAAACCTGCCACGGGGTTTTTTCCACGGCGCGAGAGACGCCGGGAGGAAGCCATGCGGACCTTCGTCTTTGCGGCCGCCATCGCCGCGATCGCCAGCCCCGTTTTCGCCTCCGATCTCAACGGCAGCGTCGTCGATCAGTCCGGCGCGCCCGTGCCGCGCGCGTTCGTCCGGCTGGTCGACGCCTCTCGACCCGCCGGGCCAGGCGCGTCCACGTTTACCGACGAGCTCGGACGATTCACTCTGCCATCGCCTTCGGCGTCGTGCCGCGTCGAAGCGACGCAGAGCGGCTTCGCGCCCGGATCAGCCGCCTGCGGCGATCAGCCGATCCGCATCGTTCTGCGCGTCGCACCGATCGAAGAAGCCGTCGTCGTGACCGCGACGCGCACCGCGGCGCCCGCCGATCAGGTAGGCGCCAGCATCACCGCCTTTACCTCCCAGGATTTAGGACGCAGGGACGCGACGCTGGTTTCAGACCTGCTCCGGAGCGCGCCCGGCGCGATGCTGATCCAGAGCGGCGGGCCCGGTTCGGTGACGTCGCTGTTCGTGCGGGGCGGCGAGAGCAGCTACAACAAAGTGCTGCTCGACGGCATTCCGCTGAACGAACCGGGCGGCACGTTCAATTTCAGCAACGTCACGACGGACGGCCTCGAGCGGGTCGAAATCGTCCGCGGCGCGGAATCGGCGCTCTTCGGATCGGACGCGATGTCGAGCGTCGTTCAGCTGTTCACGAAGCGCGGGGCGCGGCGCGAGCGTCCTGAAGTCTCGCTGAGCGTCGAAGGCGGGACGTACGACACGCGCCGCGAGGGAGGGTCGGTGGCGGGCGCTTCGGGCGCCCTCGATTACGCCCTTGGCCTCTCACGCTACGACACCGACAACCGCGATCCGAACAGCGCGTTCGGCAACACGACGATCTCGGCGAACGTCGGCCTGACGCTCGGCGCGGGGGCGATCCTGCGCGCGATCGGCCGCGGCGAAATCGAGCGCGCCGGCACGCCCGGCCAGACGGCTTTCGGCCGCCCGGATCTCGACGCGTTCTTCACACGGCACGACGCTGTCGGCGGTGTGAGCTTCGACCAGCAGGTAACGCCGATGTTCCGGCAGCGCGCGGTGTACTCCCTGACGGCGTCGAACCAGCGATCCGCGGATCTCATCGTCGATCCACCGTACACGCCGCAGCTCGTGGACGCCACGCTGTGTCCGCCCCCGTCGCACGTCTGCGCCGCGCCGTTCGCGTTCTCGGACTTCCCGTTCGACTCGCGCACCGACCTGCGCCGCCACCACGCGAGCTACCAGGCCGACTGGCACCTCACCAGCGATGCCGGACGGATCGGCGACCATCAGCTCACGGTCATCGGCGACTGGGACGGGGAACGCGCCACGCTTACCGACGCGCTCGCGGGTACGTCGACGCCGGCGTCGAGGAACAATGCCGGCGTGTCTATTCAGCACCAGGCGCTCTGGACGCGGCTGTTCGTCACGGCGGGGGCGCGCTTCGAGCACAACGCCAGCTTCGGCGATGCGGCGGTTCCGCGCGCGTCCGTCGCGTACGTGCTGCACGAGCCGTCGACCGATTCCGCGCTCGGATCGACGACAGTGCGCGCGAGCGCCGGTCTCGGCATCAAGGAGCCGACGGTGCTGCAGTCGTTCAGCCCGTCGCCGTACTTCCACGGCAATCCCGATCTGCAGCCGGAACGTTCACGGACGGCGGAGATCGGGCTCGAGCAGCGCTTCGCGCGCGACCGCGCGAAAGTCGACGTCGCCTGGTTCGACAACCGCTACCGCAGTCTGATCGCGCTGCAAACGACGGATCCCGATACGTTCGCCGCGGAATACTTCAACATCGGTCTCTCGACGGCGCGCGGCGTGGAGATCAGCGCAGACGCGGCGCCGGTTCGCGCGCTGCGGCTGCGCGGCGGCTACACGTTCCTCTCGTCTGAGATCATCGACAGCATCTCGTCGTTCAGTCCCGTCTACGCACCCGGCCAGTCGCTGCTGCGCCGTCCGCGTCATTCGGGCTACGTCGGCGTCGCCGCGACGTGGAAGCGTCTCACCGCGGACGTCGACGGCGTGATGATCGGCAGCTTCGCCGACAGCGATTTCTCGTCGTTCTCGCCGCCGATTCTCTCCAACCCGGGCTGGATGACGTGGAACGCGCGCGTCGCCGCGCCCGTCGTCCGCCAGGTCACCGCGACGCTCGCGTTCGACAACATCGCGGACCGGCAATACATGGAGCCGCTCGGCTACCGCGCGCTCGGGCGCGCGGTGCGCGCGGGCATGCGCGTCGGGTTCTGAATGTCCGCAGCGTTGGAGGCGGCGCACGCGTCGTATGCGTACGAGCACGGCGCGCCTCCAGCGCTTTCGGACGTGTCGACGACCGTTCCACGCGGCGCGATCGTCGGCCTGCTCGGCCCCAACGGCTCGGGAAAAACGACGCTGCTGCGGCTGCTCGCCGGGACGCTGATTCCCTCGAGCGGCGACGTCCGCATCGCCGTCGACGCGGCGGCGGCTCCGCGGATGGCGCCGCTGTCCTCGCTCTCGCGGCGGGAGATCGCGCGGCGCATCGCCGTCGTGCCGCAGGAGACGCACGCGGCGTTCGACTTTTCGGTCCTCGAGATGGTGCTGATGGGCCGTTATCCGCACCTCGGTTCGTTCGAGCTCGAGGGGGCGGACGATCTCGCGATCGCGCGCGATGCGCTGGCCGCGACGGGCACGTCCGCGCTGGAGAGCCGGCGCTTCGGGGCGCTGAGCGGCGGCGAGAAGCAGCGCGTGGTGATCGCCGGCGCGCTCGCCCAGCGGCCCGACATCCTCCTGCTCGACGAACCGACCGCCTCCCTCGACCTCGGCTTTCAGCTGGAAGTCCTGTCGCTTCTCGCCGACCTCAACCGCGCCCGGAGCGTGACGATGGTCGTGTCGACGCACGATTTGAACCTGGCGGCGCGGCTGTGCAGCGAGCTCGTGCTGCTGAAGAACGGCCGCAGCGTGGCCCACGGACCGACCGATTCGGTGCTCGACGCCGCCGCGGTCCGCGCGTTGTACGGCGTCGACGCCGACGTCGCTCGCCACCCGCGGGCGGGTCATCTGACGGTGGTGCCGCTTGCACGCGTCTGACGTCCGCGCGCGCATCGTCCGGGTCGTCGCGGTCTTCGGCGCGCTGGCGGGGGCCGCAATCCTGTTCGCGCCGCTCGTGGGGAGCACGCCGATCCGGCTTTCGCGTGTATTCGATCGATCGATTCCTTACGTGGACAACGTCGATGCGCAGGTGTTCTTCGTGGCACGCCTGCCGCGCGTCGTGGCGGCCGCAATAGCAGGGAGCGGCCTCGCCGTGGCCGGCGTGGTGTTCCAGGCGCTGCTGCGCAACCCGCTCGCGTCGCCCGACACGCTCGGCGTCGAGTCGGGCGCGGCGCTCGGCGCCATGCTCGTCATTACGTTCCATCTGAACTTCGACGTTCTCGGCATCGGCGCGACGCCGCTGGCGGCGTTTGCGGGATCGGCCGCGTCGCTGGCGGTCGTCTACGCGCTCGCCGCGGCGCGGCGCCGCGGAACGTCGACGATGGTGCTGCTGCTCGCCGGCATCGCGCTCACGAACGTGCTGGGCGCCTTCGAACGCTTCATCCAGATCATCGCCGACTACGCCGACACGCTCCGGAACGTCCGCTGGATGATGGGCTCGCTCGACGTCGGCGGCTATTCGGAGATCGCCGCGTCGCTCGTGCCGCTGGCGATTGGCTTCGGCATGATCCTGGCGCTGCCGCGGGTGCTCGACCTGATCAGCGTCGGGGACGAGGCCGCGGAGTCGCGCGGCGTCGACGTCCGCCGCGCCGAGCGTCTCGCGCTGGTCGGCGCGTCGCTGTCGACGGGCGCTGCGGTGTCGCTGGGCGGGCCGCTGCCGTTCGTCGGCATCATCGTGCCGCACATCGTTCGCCTGCTCGTGGGTGCGGATCATCGTCTCGTACTGCCGGCGTCGGCGCTGTTCGGTGCCGCGTTCCTGATCGGCTGCGATCTCGTGGCGCGGACCGCGTTTGGCGCGGTGGAGATGCCGGTCGGCGCCGTCACCGCGGTGCTTGGAGGGCCGTTCTTCCTATGGCTGCTGTTCCGAAGAATGCGGTGACCGCTGCGGCCGCCGCCGTACTGGCGCTCGCAGCCGCGCTGCACGCGCAGGCCACGCGGGTCATCTCGATCATCCCGGCGACGACGGAGATGCTCTTCGCGATGGGGGCCGGCGACCGCGTGGTCGGCGTCGGCAGCTACGACCGATTCCCGCCCGAGGTCGACCGCCTGCCTCGCGTTGGCGCGCTCCTGGACCCGGACGTCGAGCGGATCATCGCGTTGAAGCCCGACCTCGTGGTTCTGTACGAGACGCAGGCGGAGCTGCGCAAGTCGCTCGACCGCGCGAAGATTCCCTACTTCTCATATCGACATCGGGGCCTCGCCGATATCACGTCGACGCTGCGCGCGCTCGGCGAACGGGTTGGCGTGCCGGACAAGGCAGACGCGCTCGCCGGCCGCATCGAGAAACAGCTCGAAGACGTCCGGAAGCGAGTGGCGGGGAGACCGCGTCCGAAAACACTGCTCGTGTTCGGCCGCGACCCGGGGTCGCTGCGCAACATCGACGCGAGCGGCGGTGAAGGATTCCTTCACGACATGCTCGAAACCGCCGGAGCGGCCGACGTGCTCGCGGACGTGCATCAGCAGTCGGTGCTGACGAGCACTGAAATGATTCTCTCGCGCGCGCCCGAGATCATCATCGAACTGCAGTACACGGCCGCCGGCGGCTCGGCTGATCTGGGCGCATGGCAGGCGCTGCCGTCGGTCCCGGCGGTACGCAACCGGCGCGTCTACGTGCTGCGCGGCGCAGAGTTCGTCGTCCCCGGCCCGCGCGTCGCCGCCGCGACGGAACAGCTCGCGCGGACGCTGCATCCGGAGGTGTGGCGGTGATGCGCTGCCTCGTATCCTGGTCGAGCGGCAAGGACAGCGCGTGGATGGTACACACGCTGCGGGCGCAGGGCGTGCCGCTCGGCGGCATCCTGACGACGATCAACGAGCAGGCGCAGCGGGTCGCCATGCACGCTGTGCGCGTGGAGCTCCTCGAGACGCAGGCGGCTGCACTCGGGCTGCCGCTCCGAATGGTTCCCATTCCGTCGCCGTGCTCGAATGAGCAATACGAGCGCGCGATGGGCGCCGTCGTCGCGGCCGCCGTCGCGGACGGCTTCACGCACGTCGCGTTCGCGGACCTGTTTCTCGCGGACATCCGCAAGTACCGTGAGGAGCGCCTCGCGGGCACCGGACTGACACCGATCTTTCCGCTCTTCGCTGACGACTCGGCAACGCCCGTCCTTGCGCGAGAAATGATCGCCGGCGGCCTGCGGGCGCGCATCACGTGCGTCGACCCGAAGCAGCTCGACCGCCGGTTCGGCGGACGCGAGTTCGACGCCGCGCTGCTCGAGGATTTGCCGCCGGGTGCCGATCCATGCGGCGAGCGCGGCGAGTTCCATACGTTCGCGTACGATGGACCGATGTTCAGCCGGCCGATTCCGATCGACACCGGCGTCAGTGTCGAGCGAGACGGATTCGTGTTCACCGACCTGACACCTGTCGCGCAGAAGCTCGGCGGGGATTGACCGCGAGCGAAGGCGAATGCCGGGCTATCCCAAGCGCATCGTCTGTCTGACGGAAGAAACGACCGAGACCCTGTATCTGCTCGGACAGGGCGACCGCATCGTCGGCGTCTCCGGTTACACGGTGCGTCCGCCCGAGGCGCGCGCGAAGCCGAAAGTGTCCGCGTTCATCAACGCACGATTCGACAAGATCGAGGCGCTGCAGCCCGATCTCGTGCTCGCGTTTTCCGATCTGCAGGCCGACCTCGCCGCGGAACTCGTCCGCCGAGGTATAGCGGTCGCAACGTTCAACCAGCGCACCGTCGCCGAGATTCTCCAGATGATCCGCATGCTCGGCGGTCTCGTGGGCGTGCAGCCGGCGGCCGAGCAGCTGGCGGATCGCCTCGAGGGCGATCTAGACGCTATCCGGCGCGCCGGCGCAGGCTTTCCCGTGAGGCTACGGACCTTTTTCGAGGAATGGGACGACCCGCTGATTTCGGGCATCCGATGGGTCGAAGAGCTGGTCGACATCGCCGGCGGCGCGCCGATTTTTCCCGAGCTTGCGGACGCACGGCTGGCGAAGGACCGCATCGTCGATCCGGCGGAGGTTGCGCGCCGCGATCCCCAGATCGTCTTCGCGTCGTGGTGTGGAAAAAAGATGCGGAAGGCGACGATTCAGCAGCGGCCAGGCTGGGATCGCATCAGTGCGGTACGCGACGATCGCATCTTCGAGATCAAGTCGACGTTCATCCTCCAGCCGGGCCCCGCAAGCCTCACCGAGGGCGTCCGCCAGCTCCACGAAATATTCAGGAGAGAAACAGGCTGCGCGCGGAAGGGGGAATGACGCCCGCGGCCCGCGCCCGATCGAAAAGCATCTGAACCGCCTGGCGGCCGTCGGGGCCGAGATCGATCGAGAAGTCGTTCACGTACAAGTCGATGTGCTTGTACATGACGTCCTCGCTCATCTCCTGCGCATGGGCGCGCACGTAGGGCAGGCTTGCGTCGCGGTGCGCGAACGCGTACTCCACGCTGCGGCGGATCACGCGGTCCACGGTTCGCGCGACTTCGCCCGGAAGTGCACGGCTCGCCACGATGCCGCCGAGCGGGATCGGCGCGCCCGTCTGCTGCTCCCAGTACTCGCCGAGGTCGATGACTTTCTTGAGGCCCTTCGCGGCGTAGGTGAACCGGTTCTCGTGGATGATCACGCCCGCGTCGACGCGGCCGTCGAGCACCGCCGGCTCGATGTCCGAAAAGACCATTTCGACGGTTCGTTTCGCCGCCGGAAACGCCAGTCCGAGCAGGAAGTTTGCCGTCGTGTACTTCCCGGGAATCGCGATGTGGAGCGAGCCGTCTGCGGCTTCTTCCATCGAGACGGCGCGCTTCGAGATGAGCAGCGGTCCGCAGTTCCGCCCGAGCGCGCTGCCGCTGTCGAGCAGCACGTAGCGATCGACGCAGTAGGCGTAGGCGTGGTAACTGAGCTTCGTGATCTGCGCGGCGCCGGACAGCGCGGACGCGTTCAGCTGCTCGATGTCCGCCAGCCGCACCGTGAACTCGAGACCTTCGAGGTCGATCCGGCCGTTGACGATCGCGTCGAACATGAAGCAGTCGTTGGGGCACGGCGAGTAGCCGAGCGAGAGCTTCATGACTGCAGAATCCTGTCGACCGCCCCGGCAAGCGCGGCGATCGCCTCGTCGAGCCGCCAGGCGGACCGGTCGCGCCGCTCGACGACGTTCGATACGGCGCGCACCTGAGCGAAGGGGACTCCGGCGTCGAGGCACGCGGACATGAAAGCCGCTCCCTCCATGCTCTCGACCTGCGGATGAAAACGCTCGACGACCGCCGCGATCGACGCCTCGCTGCCGTGCACGGTGTTCACCGTGATGCCGTGGACCGGCCGCAGCTCGCGCAGCCCGGCAAGGTCCGGGGGATTCGCGTTGACGAACGCGCTGTCGGCGAACAACCCGATGTCCGCCATCGTGAGGAATGCGTCGCCGTCTTCCGCGCCGAGCTCGGCAATCCGATCGCGCACGACGTGGACGACGCTCCCGGGCGGCAGCGTCGGATCGAAAGCGCCGCAGACGCCGGCGTTGAGCGCGAAATCGAAGCGGCCCTGCGCGAGCGCGCGCGCACAGCGCGCGGCGGTCGCGACCATTCCGATGCCCGTGATCAGGACACGCACGCCGCTGCCGGAAGGCGTCGGCCGGACCGCTGCAATCTCCGCCTCGGTGGCCGCGACGAGGAGCACGCTGCGGCCGCCGCTAACCGTCGACGTCGTCATCCGCCGTGTCCACCGCGTAAGGCTGCGCGACGCGCTTGACGATGATCGTGAGGCCGAACAGGGTCAGCACGACGGATGCCGCGAGGCCGAGATAAATCCCGACCCCGACCTGCGCCGCGGGCGGCTCGCTGACGGGACGATGCTCGACGATGGCGAACGCCTGGGAGATCGTCAGGGCGCGCTCGCCGGCCGTTCTCGGCATGATGCGCCAGGACAGGAACATGATCCCGAGCGCGACCATGCCGATGACGAGCAGCGGGTGGCGCGAGTTCTTGCGCGTCATGAGGCTGAGGAAGGCAAGCACCGCCGCCAGCGCGCCGAGGCCGGTGACCCACAGCGCAGGCACATCCGGCACCCCTTTCATGGCGACGTCGCCGATGATCACCCACGGAAGAAACGCGCTGATGCTCAGGAGAATGCCCGCGGTCAGCGGCACGAAGTAGCCGCGCATGCCCGGCGTGAAAATCACCGATAGCGACATGGATGCAAGGGTCTCAGGGCTACTGCGCGTCTTTGTATTCTTCGTACCAGGCCATCTGAATGGCTTCGAGCTTCGGTTCATTCGACGACTTCGGATCGTCGCTGAACCCCTCGAGCGCGAGGACGCGCTCACGCAGATCCGTGAACCGGATCGTCAGCGGGTCGGTCTCTGGAAACTTCTCCGCGAGCGCGATGCCGATGTCTTCCGAATCGGTCCACTTCATCGCGTCACCTCCGACGGTTTGCGGTCCGACTTGCCCAGCTGGATGCCGCCGCCTTCCTGCACGTAATTCCGCGTGTACATCGGGAACTCGCAGACGACGTCGCCGGTGATGACCGCCTGGCAGCCGAGGCGCGACTCCGGACGCAGATCCCACGCGGTGTCGAGGCGATCGGCCTCGTCGTCCTGCATCTCGCTGAGGTGCTGGGCGCCGTCGCGGATGAAGACGTGGCACGTCGTGCACGCGCAGCTGCCGCCACACGCGTGCTCGAGCGGCACGCCGTAATTCTTCGCGACGTCGAGAAACGACTCGGGCTTGCCGTGGTGCGAATACGGGAGCTTGCCGCTCTCGAACTCGACGACCGTCGGCTCTCCGTCGATGATAAAGGTCACTTTAGGCATATCAGTCGCTCGGCTAAAGCCTCGCGCTCCGCAGCGCCTCGCGCTCCGCAAGCGCCCCGCGCTTACATGCTGTCGATGTTCTTGCCGGACAGTGCGGCATGGACGGATCGATTCATCTGAACTTCGGCGAGGTGCTGCGTCGCGTCGTTGAGCGCTTTGGTCCACTTCTGGATGGTTTCCCGATCGGTCGACCCGAGGACCATTTTCAGCGCGCCGACGACCGATTCGATCTTCTGGCGCTCGCCGTCCGCGAGCTCCTTTGCGATCTCGGCGAATTCCGCCGAGCGCAGCGTCTTTTCGGTCGCGCGGACGACCGACTCCGCCTCGTTCTTCGCCTCGATCAGCAGCCGCCGTTCGAAGTCCTCTTCCGCGTGCTCGAACGAATCGAGGAGCATCTGCTCCACCTGCTCGTCGGTGAGGCCGTAGGACGGCTTCACCTCGATCGTCTGCTCGACATCGGTGCGCAGCTCGCGCGCGGTCACGCTGAGAATCCCGTTGGCGTCGATCTGGAACTGCACCTGGACGCGCGGCATGCCCGCCGGCATCGGCGGTACACCACGCAGCTTGAACCGGGCGAGCGACCGGTTGTCCGCCACCAGTTCGCGCTCGCCCTGCAGCACGTGGATGTCCACGGCGGTCTGGTTGTCGACCGCCGTCGTGAACATCTCGCTGCCGGTCGCCGGGATCGTCGAGTTGCGCATGATGATCTTCGACGTCACGCCCCCCATGGTTTCGATGCCCAGCGAGAGCGGTGTCACGTCGAGCAGCAGCATTTCCCGGTTCCCGCTGACGAGGATGTCGGCCTGCACCGCTGCGCCGAGCGAGACGACCTCGTCCGGGTTCAGCTCGCTGTGCGGCGTGCGGCCGAACAGCTCCTCCACGCGCCGCCGGACGAGCGGGATGCGCGTCGATCCGCCGACGAGCACCACCTCGTCGATCTGACTCGTCTGCAATCCGGCGTCGGCGAGCGCCTGGCGGCACGGACCCAGCGTCCGCTCGACGATCGGCTGGATCAGCGCTTCGAACTCGGTCCGTGACATCGCCCGCTCGACGCCGGGCGCCCTGATCGCCGCCGTGTGCTCGGCGGAGAGCACCCATTTCGCTTGAATGACAGCGCGGCGGATCTCCTGCAGCGTTTCGTTGATCCGGCCGGAGACCAGCGTCGACATGTCGGCCAGGACGCGGTCCATCAGCAGGTTGTCGATGTCGTCGCCGCCCAGATGCGTGTCGCCGTTGGTCGCCAGCACCTGGAACACGCCGTCCTCCACGCGGAGGATCGAGATGTCGAACGTGCCGCCTCCAAGGTCGTAGACGGCGATTACTCCCGTGTGACGCTTGTCGAGGCCGTATGCCAGCGATGCCGCCGTCGGCTCGTTGATGATGCGGATCACGTCGAGCCCGGCGATGCGGCCGGCGTCCTTCGTCGCGGTCCGCTGGGCGTCGTTGAAGTACGCAGGCACGGTGATGACCGCCCGATCGACCTCTTCACCGAAAAACGCCTCGGCGCGCTTCTTCAGGTCGCGCAGGACGAACGCCGAGATTTCCGGCGGCGTGAATTCGCGGTCGCCGAGACCGATGCGGACGACGCCGCCCTCCCCTTTCAGCCTGAACGGGAAATGCGACGCTTCCTCTTTCACGTCGTCCAGGCCGCGGCCCATGAACCGCTTGACCGAGTACGCGGTCCGCTTCGCGTCGATCAGCAGGCGCTTCTCGGCGTCGCGGCCGACGAGGACGGCGCCGTCGGCGGCCACGGAAACGACCGACGGCACCAGCGCGTCGCCGCTCGCGTCGCGAATCACCTCCGGCCGGCCGTCCTTGACGTAGGCGACGAGCGAGTTCGTCGTGCCGAGATCGATGCCGACGACCTTAGGCATTGTTCATCTCGCGCTCGATGCCGGCGAGCAGGTTGTTGATGTAGTTGCGCTCGAGAAACCGATCGCGCAGCTCCTCGAGGACGCGCTGCCTGGCGGCGTCATCACCGTCGTCAACGAGCGCGTCCCATTCCGAGGCAAGCGCTTTGAGTTCGGCCTCGTGCCGGGCGCGCTTCTGCTCGATCGGCAGACGCGCACGCTCGAGGCGCGGCTCCCAGGAACCGGCGGGAGCGCCCGACGTCCGCTGCTCACGGATCTCGTCGAGTTCTTCGTTCAGCGCGAACACCTCTTCGAGCAGCGCGGGCGGCACCTGGCGGGAGGCTTCCTGTTCGTTCTTCGGCGCGAGCCCTTCGAGCTTGAGCAGGTATTCGACGCGCTTGATCGGGTCCTTGAGCGCGCGGTACGCGTCGTTCAAGTACGACGAGCGCTCGAGACTCAGGCGCCGTTCGGCCGGCGTCGCGTTGTAGAAGAAGTCGGGATGAAACTGACGGCTGAGCGTACGATACCGCTCGTCGAGCCTCGCCATGTCGATATTCAGCTTTCGCGGCAGATCGAGGAAGCTGAAGAAGTCGCTACGCTCCAAACGAGCTTCCACAGCCGCACGTCGTCTTCGCGTTCGGGTTGTTGAACACGAAGCCCTTGGAGATCAGATTCGTGTCGTAGTCGAGCACGGTGCCGTTGAGATACAAGAGGCTCTTCTTGTCGACGTAGATCCGCGTGTTCTCCGGCCCCTCGAACACCTCGTCGCCCAGCCGCGGCTGCTTCTCCCACGCGAAGGTATAGCTCAGCCCGGAGCAGCCGCCGCCCTTGACGCCGACGCGCAGTCCGCCCTCATCGAGGCCCTGCTTGGCCATCAACGTCCGGATCTTGTGCGCGGCGACTTCGGAGATCTGAATCATGTTTCCCGGCGGGGCTGAAGCCCCGCCCTGCACGCTACGCCGTAGTTTGTGCGGCCTTCTCCGCCGGCTTCGCCTCGGCGGCCTGCTTCTTCTTGTAGTCGGCGATCGCGGCCTTGATGGCGTCTTCCGCGAGCACCGAGCAGTGAATTTTCACCGGCGGAAGGCTCAGCTCGTTGACGATGTCGGTGTTCTTGATCGCCAGCGCCTCGTCGACCGTTTTGCCCTTCAGCCACTCGGTGGCGAGGCTGGAGCTGGCGATCGCGGATCCGCAGCCGAACGTCTTGAACTTCGCGTCGTCGATGACGCCGGTCTGGGGGTTCACCTTGACCTGCAGCTTCATGACGTCGCCGCACTCGGGCGCCCCGACCAGACCGGTGCCGACGTTCCTGTCGTCCTTCGGCAGCGATCCGACGTTGCGCGGGTTTTCGTAGTGATCGATCACCTTGCTTGAATACGCCATTTCAGTGAACCTCTGTTTGCCACTGCATCGTTGAAAGATCGACGCCTTCTTTCGCCAGCTCGTAGAGCGGCGACATCTCGCGAAGGCGGGTGACGACGCTCGTCAGCTTGTCGGCGACGTAATCGACTTCTTCCTTCGTCGTGAACCGTCCGAGACCGAACCGGATCGACGAGTGCGCCAGGTCGTCGCCGGCTCCGAGCGCCTTGAGCACGTACGACGGCTCGAGACTCGCGGACGTGCACGCAGACCCCGAGGACACGGCGACGTCGTTGATCCCCATCAGAAGCGACTCGCCCTCGACGTACGCAAAACTGATGTTCAGGTTGTGCGGCAGCCGGTGCTCCATCGATCCGTTGATGTAGATCTCGTCGAGGCTCTTGTGGAGCTTGTCGTTCAGATAGTCGCGGAGACCGCGCAGGCGCTGGCTCTCGCCCGCCATCTCCTGCTTGCAGAGCTCCGCGGCCCTGCCGAAACCGACGATGCCCGTGACGTTGAGCGTCCCGGAGCGCATGCCCCGCTCATGGCCGCCGCCGTCGATGATCGGCGCGAGCAGCACGCGCGGATTGCGACGGCGGACGTAGAGCGCGCCGACGCCTTTCGGGCCGTACATCTTGTGCGCGCTGATCGAGGCGAGGTCGACCTTCAGATCGTTCACGTTGAACGGAATCTTCCCGACCGCCTGAACCGCGTCGGTATGGAAGATGACCCCCTTCTCTTTCGCGATCGCGCCGATCTCGGCGATCGGCTGCAGGACGCCGATCTCGTTGTTGGCGGCCATGATCGTGATGAGGATCGTCTTGTCGCCGATGGCGGCCTTCAGCTCGTCGAGGCTGATGCGGCCGTCTTTCTGCACCGGCAGGTAGGTGACCCGGTAGCCTTCCTTCTCGAGGCGCTTGCACGTGTCGATGATCGCCTTGTGCTCGGTCACGCACGTGATGATGTGGTTGCCCTTCTCGCGATACATCTCGG
>DASQHH010000965.1:0-5928 GCA_035632195.1 Vicinamibacterales bacterium | reverse complement strand
GACGATGCCATCGTCGGGCGGGTTCGTCAATGCGACTGACGGGCTGTCGGTCCGCGGACCAGGGGACAGAGCTCGTCGGACACGGGGACAGAGCTCAGACACGGGGACAGAGCTCGGACACGGGGACAGAGCTCAGACACGGGGACAGAGCTCGGACACGGGGACAGAGCTCGGACGCGGGGACAGAGCTCAGACGCGGGGACAGAGCTCGGACACGGGGACAGAGCTCAGACGCGGGGACAGAGGTCGCTGGCGCGCGCTGGCTACGGCGCGGCGATTCCGCCGACGTGAATCGTGCGGGTCTTGGCGTCGAGCGTCCCGGTGATGCGGACCTTTTTGGCGGCGAACCTGGCCGGAGCCTTCTGGTCGCTCAGTGCGTAGGTGTTCTTGCCGTCGTACAGGACGTACGAGGCGCCGTGCTCCTCGATGCAGGCGGTCACGCACTCGGCGTCGGTGGGTCCCATCCGCATGTGCGAGTGATCGGCGGTCGAGCACTCGCTGTCGGTGATGACGCCGGTGAAGGTCTGCGTGCGCTGGCCGGCGGAGAGGCCGGCCAGGGCAAGCAGGATTGCGATCGCGGGTCTGCTGGCGTTCTTCATTCACCCGGAACCATGAGGTGCGCCGTCGTCGTGCCGGCGTTCATGATCCAGATCGAATTCTGCACGCGCTTGTCCGGCAGGCCGAGCGACTGCGCCGTCGCGCCGGGGACGGCGATGGTCATGTGCATGCGCGCGTGATCCTTGTCCGGGCCGGCGAGGTGATACCACACCGAACCGAATTCCGGCTTCACGCGCGTGCCCTTCTCTTCCTCGGCCTTGAGCATGGCTTCAGACTTCGCCTTGTCGCCGAGCGCTTCGGCCTTCATGTTCTGGGCGACGCGCGGCAGGTTGGCCATCGCAGTGCACTCGATCGCGAAGGGCTGCTGCAACGGGAATCCGGACCGGTCGTAGCACACCAGGCCGTTGGTCCCCTTCTGCACGATGTCGTAGGTCTGATCGGACTTCCACTTGACGACGGTCGCCCCTTCGCGGACGTTCGCGGGCAGGCCGAGCAGGGCGGTTGCGACCGCATCGCCCGGCGCCTGCGCCGAAGGACCGACCGTAAGTGCCATCACGCCGGCAGCAAGAAGAACGAGGTGCTTCATGTAACCCTCCAGAAAAAAGAACAGGTCCAGCGCCGCTATCCTACACCCCGGCGACGTTCATTACCGTGGTAATCTACAGTGTGGCTATCGCCCGGTCGAAGATCACCGCCCAGGGACAGATCTCGGTTCCCTCAGAAGTCCGCCGGCGGCTGGGGCTGGGACCGGGTTCTGTGCTCGAGTGGGATGAGGCCGGCGGCGACATCGTCGTTCGGCGTTCGGGACGTTACAGCTTCGACGACGTGCATCGCGCGTTGTTCGGCGCGAAGCGGCCGCGGGGGCGGACGCTCGGCGAGCTGAAGGACGGCATCAAGCGGCACATCCGGAAGCGGCATGCGCGCAGTTGACACGAACGTCCTTGTGCGACTCATCGTCCGCGACGATGAGCGTCAGGCCGCCGCGGAAGCCTTCGTCGCGCCCGGCGCATGGGTGCCGCACGTGGCACTGGTCGAGTGCGCCTGGGTCCTCCACGCCGTCTACGACCGCACCTCGAGCGAAATCGCGAACGCCATCGAGCGGCTCCTCGATCATCGCGAACTGACGCTGCAGGATCCCGATACCGTTGCGGCCGCAGTCGACGCGTTCCGGCGGCGCCCTGCAGTCGGCTTCTCTGATTGCCTGCTCCTCGAAATCGCCCGCAAGGCCGGACACCTGCCGCTGGGCACCTTCGACCGGGACCTGGGTCGACTCGACGGCGCTCAACGCCTGTAAGGAGACTCGCGCTACAATTCCCGCGTTCCTGATCAGGAGGTTCGCCATGCTGCGCCGTCTCGCCGCGGTCCTCGCCGCCGTTTCGCTCATCGCCGCCGCGAATCCGAAGGTGAATCCCGAGGCGCTCGGGTTCGACGCGCAGCGTCTGGCGCGGCTCGATGCCTATGTGGCGAAGACGGTCACGAGCGGCCGCGTCGCCGGGATGGTGACGCTGCTCGCGCGCCACGGGCAGGTCGTCGCCGAAAAACCGTACGGCGTCAGCAGCATTGCGACCGGCGCACCGATGTCGGTGGACACGATCTTCCGGCTCTACTCGATGTCCAAGCCGATCACCGGCGTCGCGATGATGATGCTGTGGGAAGAAGGCAAATGGCGGCTCGACGAGCCGGTCACCGACTTCGTGCCCGAGTTCCGGAACCTCAAGGTGTACACCGGCAAGAACGCCGACGGCACGCTCGCAGTCGAACCGGTGAAGCGGCCGATGACGATGCGGCAGCTGATGAGCCATTCGGCGGGCTTCGGCTACGGTCTGTTCGAGGAGCATCCGGTCGACAAGCTGTATCGCGACAAAGGCGTGCTGACGGCGAACGGCCTCGCGGACATGATCAAGCGCACGGCGGACATTCCGCTGATGTATCAGCCGGGGACGCAGTGGTCCTACTCCTCCGCCGTCGACATCCAGGGCTACATCATCGAGAAGCTGTCGGGGCAGAAGTTCGGCGAGTTCCTGCAGCAGCGCATCTTCCAGCCGCTGAAGATGACCGACACGGCGTTCTACGTCCCGCGCGACAAGGCGAGCCGCCTTGCGGCGATCTACATTCCGAACATGATGGGCAAGATCGACGAGGCGAAGGCGTTGTTCGGGATCCAGATGCCGACGTATCTCGAGCCGCCCGCGCTCGAATCAGGCGGCGGCGGAATGGTCGGCACGATCGGCGACTACGGACGCTTCGCGCAGATGCTCGTCAACAAGGGGACACTGGACGGCGTCCGGCTGTTGGCGCCCGCGACGGTGGAGCTGATGGGCACGAATATGCTGTCGCACGAAGTGCTGGCGCGCGGCGACGGCCTGCCGACGCTCGGCCTGCGCTTCGACGAGACGACGGGGTTCGGCCTCGACTTCCAGGTGATGATGGACCCGCGCGCCGCGGGCCACCTCGAAGGCAAGGGGACGATCAGCTGGGAAGGCGCCGCGGGCACCTGGTTCTGGGTCGATCCGACGAACGATATTGTCTTTGTCGGCATGGAGCAGCGTCTCGGCGACGTCGCGAACGATTCGCCGGCGCGAATGGCGCGGACGCTGACGTATCAGGCGCTCGTGCATCCGGAGAAGTAGAGAGGGGACAGACCCCAGCTGAGGGGACAGAGCTCGCGCGTCGGGGACAGAGCTCCCGCGTGGGGACAGAGCTCCCGCGTGGGGACAGACCCCGGAAACGGAGACAGAGACATATGAAGGCGCTTGGGACAGCACTCATCGTCATTACCGGACTGACGCTCACCGCGGCGAACGAAACGGACGGCTTGAAGCTGCCTGACGGTTTCCACGCCACGGTCGTCGCCGATGGGCTCGGTCCAATCCGTCATCTCGCCGTCCGCGACAGCGGGGACGTCTACGTCTCGACGCCGAAAGACGCACAGGGCAAGGGCGGCGGCATCATCGCGCTGCGGCTGGATGCGTCGCATCGCGCGATCACGACCGAACACTTCGGTGACATCGACGGCGGCACCGGCATCCGCATCGCGGGCGGCCACCTGTACGCGAGCGCGCCGGACGGCGTCTACCGCTTCGCGTTCGACGGCAACGCGCTCGTCCCGTCGAAGGCGCCAGAGGCGATCGTCGAGGGAACGCCGACGAGCCATCCGGGATTCAACCGGACGAACCGTCCGATTGCGCTCGACGGCAAAGGCCATCTCTTCCTGGCGCTCGACGCGTCCGCGAACCTGTGCACGAGTCCGAACGTTCCGGCGGGCGGCAAACCTCTTGGCCTGAAGCCGTGCCCCGACCTCGGCGCGCGCGCCGGCATCTGGCAGTTCGACGCGAACAAGCCGGGACAGAAGTTCCCCGGCGACGGCGTGCAACTCGCGACCGGCATCCGCGACATGACGGCGCTGGACTGGTCCGCGTCCGACGATCACCTCTTCGGCATCATGCACGGCCGCGACGGCACCTCGCGGACCTGGCCGGACATCGTCTCGGCCGACGACGAAGATCACATCGCCGACGAGATGCACCGCGTCGCGAAGGGCACAAACTTCGGGTGGCCGTACACGTACTTCGACGGCGCGCGCAACGTGCGGCTGGTGTCGCCGGAGTACGGCGGCGATGGCAGGACGTCGCCGGCGCAGGGCACATACTCCACGCCCGTGCTGACGTTCCATTCGCGCCGGTCCGCGCCCGTCGATCTTCTCTTCTACTCAGGAAAACAGTTCCCTGCGTCCTATCGCGGCGGCGCGTTCGTCGTCCTGCACGGCACGGCCAACCGCACCGGCTACGACGTCGTGTTTGTCCCGTTCGAACGCAGCGGCAAACCGGGAAGGCTGACGGTGTTCGCGGACGGATTCGCCAACTTCGATCCGTCGAACCCGGCCAAGCGCGCGGACTACCGGCCGATCGGCATCGCGCAGGGTCCGGACGGCGCGCTGTACATCGCGGATTCGCAGAAGGGTCGCATCTGGCGCGTCGCCTACGATGGCGGCCGGCAGTCCGACACCAGTCAGAAGCGATGACACCTCTGAGGCGTCTCAGAGGTCTATAGTCCCTTTCGGAGGGTGACATGCGTCAGCGCCTGGCCTTAGTCCTGGTCTGTTTCGCGTCGTTCGTGGCAGCGCGGCTCCTCCACGCCTCGGCCTCGATGCCCGACTGGGCGTACGCGATTCCGGCACCGCCGCCTGCTGGCGCCGCGCCGGCGGCCGCAGCCACTCCCGCCACGTCGCCGAAACAGCTTCCCGGCAGCACCCTGACCTTCACGCGACAGCAGATCTCCGACGGCTTCGGTCCCGCCGACTGGTTCCCGTCCGATCATCCGACCATGCCCGACATCGTCGCGCACGGCAAGCGTCCCGATGTCCGCGCATGCAGCCTCTGCCACTATCCGAACGGCAAGGGACGCCAGGAAAACGCGGGCGTCGCCGGACTGCCGATCTCGTACTTCGTGCAGACGATGAACGACTTCAAGAACGGGTTGCGGAAGAGCTCGGAGTCGCGCAAGACGAACACGAGCCTGATGATCGCCTACGCGAAGGCTATGACGCCGGAAGAGATCCGCCAGGCGGCGGAATACTTCGGCGCGATGCCGTGGACGCCGTGGGTGAAAGTCGTCGAGACGGCGGACGTGCCCAAGATGGTCAGCCGCGGCGGCATCTGGATGCCGGTGGAGGGCCCTGGAAGCAACGTCAAGGAGCCGATCGGATCGCGCATTGTCGAGACGCCGCGGAATCCCGAACGGACCGAGGTGCTGCGCGACCCGCATTCCGGCTTCACCGCGTACGCGCCGATCGGCAGCATCAAGAAAGGTGAAGCGCTCGCGCGCACCGGCGAGTGCAGCGTCTGCCACGGCGCGGACCTCAGAGGTCTCGGTCCGGTGCCGGGCATCGCGGGACGCTCGCCGAGCTACCTCGCGCGGCAGCTGTACGACATTCAGTCGGGTGCGCGACACGGCGAGTGGGCCGAGCTGATGAAGAAGGTCGTCGCGCCGCTGACGAGCGACGACCTCGTCGATCTCGTCGCGTACGTCGCGTCGCGCTGACGCATGCAGCCGCCGGCGTCGTTCCGCATCGCTGCGATTCAGGCCTGCCCGGTCTTCCTGGATCGCGATCGCACGATCGACAAGACATGCGCGCTGATCGCTGACGCCGGGAAGAACGGTGCGGTCCTGGCCGTCTTTCCGGAGGCGTTCGTTCCCGCGTATCCGGTGTGGTCCTGGTTCGTGCCGGCGGGCCGCACGCGCGATCTGCGGGAGGCGTATGCGGCGCTGCACGCCAACGCGGTCACGATTCCGGACGCGTCGACCGATCGGCTGTGCGAGGCGGCACGCACGGCCGGCGTCGCCGTCGCGATCGGCGTCAACGAGCGCAAT
>DASQHH010000964.1:0-10019 GCA_035632195.1 Vicinamibacterales bacterium | reverse complement strand
GAAACGCCATGCTTCTACTTCGCGCCCAGCCAGCGCTGACGGAATGTCCGCTGTGCGTCGGTCAGCGTCCCGCCGGCCGATTCAATCGGAACGACCTCGAGATGCGGGTTCGCCGCCAGCGTGATCCGGCCGGTCGTCGTCCGTCCGCCCCGCGTCACGAACGTGACGCGGATCGACTCGCCCGGCCTGCGCGCCGCGAGCACGCCGAGGACGTCGGCGTCGCTCGCGATCTGCCGGCCGTCCAGTTCCTTCAGCTCGTCATCCATCTCGAGTCCAGCGGCGTACGCGGGCCATTCGGGCGCGACGAGGGCGCCAACCGCGACTGAGCCATTCCGGCCCTGAAGATGGAGATCGCCGATCCACGAACCCCCGGCGCCGCGGGAACGAACGCGAAGCCCGGCGCGCGCGAGCAGCCGTTCGTAGTCCGCGGCATCGTGGCCGAGGATGTACTTCGCGAAAAACTCGCGCGCGAACGCGCGATCGCCGCTGACCTCGGCGAGCGTCGCCTCGGCGTCGCCGATGGTGTACGGGTGATCGACGTACCCTTCGCGCGCGCCACCCGGCCGGCCGAACTTCTGCCACAGCGCGCGCATGAAATCATCGAGCGACACGCGGCTGTCGCTGCGGTCGCGCAAGGATAGATCGAGCGCGAGCGCGATGCCGTCGCCGAACGTGTAGTACGAGAGGAACGTGATCGGCCAGTTCGTCCGATCGATCGGCTGCCCGCCGTCGACGAACGGCGCCATCTCGCTCATCTCCGCCGCGGAGCGCACGCGGCGGGCGGGCTCGTTCGTCATCCAGTCGACGAGCGCGCTCAGGTCGGCGGCCGTTTCCGTCATCGGCTGGAGGCCGGCGCGCGTGAGGGCGAGCGGACCGTAGTACTGGGTGAATCCCTCGGCCAGCCACAGGGAATCGGACAGGTTCGCGCGATCGAAGTCGAAGGGCTCGAGGCCCTGCGGCCGGATGCGCTCGACGTTCCAGCAGTGGAAGAACTCGTGCGCGACCGTGTCGAGGACGCGCAACCGGCCCGTTGCCAGGTTCGCGCGCGTCGTGATCACGGTGCTGTTGCGGTGCTCCATGCCGTCGCTGTTCGCCCACGGCAGCAGGTCCAGCAGAAACGTGTAGTACCCCGGCTCGTACTGCGGGAATTCTCCGAACACCGCGCCTTCCTGCCGCACGATCTTCTCTGCGTCCTTCGCCAGCGCGTCGAACTCCGCATCGGTGCCAGAGTGGTGCAGTGCGATGCGGAAGACGTGATCGTCGACGGTGAACTGCCGCATGCCCACCGGTCCGAACTCCGCCGGGCTGTCCATCAGGTATTGCAGGTTCGGGGCGGTGAAAGCATGGTCATTCGTCGGATGCAGCTGCGTTGCAACCGTCCACGAGGCGCCCGCCGGCCGCGAGAAATCCACGCTGACCGGACGCTCTTCGAGACCGTGCGCCCACATGATCACAGCCGGCATGTTGACATGAGCGTGCGTTTCGTCGACGGCCAGGTACGTGCCGTCGACGCGATCGCCGAAAATGCGGTATCGGACCGTCACTTCGGCCGGATGCCTCACGGCCGTCCAACCGTAGGGATCGGGTCGCGTCAACGCGATCTCACCGCCATTGGCGTCGAACGCGCGCACGTCGTAGACGTTCTTGGCGAAGTCGTGGAGCGAGTAGCGGCCTGGGGACGAGCGGCTCATCCGCATCTCGAGTGGCGCGCTGCCGAGGTGTGGGAACCGCGCCTCGACCTGCATCCATCGGTGCGCCGGCTCGGGGAAGGAAAACCGGTAGGCGATTGCGTCCTCGGTGCCGCGCTGGCCAGCGGTCGCGACGCCGGCGGCGACGACGATGACGAGCGCGACGGCCAGACGTCTGGGCACAGCCCGATGGTACCCTTCGACTCGCCAACGGCCAAGCTCGCTCAGGGACGAGCCGCACTCGGCGCGAGCAGCTTCTCCAGGTACGGCCAGATGTTCTCGGCGATGGCGCGCGCGCCCTCTGCGTTCGGATGCGCATGGTCGGGCTGCATCAGGCTGGCGTTGCCGATGACGTTGAACATGATGAACGGCACGAGCGGCACCTTGTAGCGCGCCGCGAGGTCCGTGAACGCGGCGTGGAACGCGATCGAATAGTTCCAGCCGCCGACGCGCGGATTCGGCAGCGCTTCCATGCCGCACAGCAGCACCTGAATGCCGCGGTCCTGCGCCGCTTCGATGACACGCGAGAGGTTTTCCTTCAGCCGATCCACGGGCACACCGCGGAGGCCGTCGTTGGCGCCGAGCGCGACGATGAGGATCCGCACGTTGCCGTCGAGCGCGCGGTCGAGCCTTGCGAGCGCGCGCGACGAGGTGTCGCCGGACACGCCGGCGTTCACGACCTCATAGTCGAGGCCGGCGGCATCGATCTTCCGCTGGAGGATCGCGGGATACGCCGCGTTTTCGCCGATGCCGCGGCCGGACGTCAGGCTGTCGCCGAACGCGACGATCAACGGCCGCGGCGCCGGATGGACGAGCGCCATGGCCGACAGGAGCGCGAGGCACAGGCCGATCACCTGGCCATCGTACACAGAAACTCGAACATCAGGTTGGCGGCCAGCAGCGCCGTGATCTGACCCGGCCCGTCGAAGAGGGGCGACACCTCGACGATATCGCCGCCGACCATCGTCAGTCCGGCGAGTCCGCGCACCAGCTGCAGCGCGTCGTGGCTCGTCAGCCCGCCCACCTCCGGCGTCCCCGTCCCCGGCGCGAACGCCGGATCGACGGCGTCGATGTCGAACGTCATGTAACACGGCCCGGTCGCGACGCGCCGGATCTCCTCGATGACCGGCGCGATGCCGCGCTGCCTGACCTGATCGATGTCGATCATCGTGATGCCGTGCTCACGATGAAAGTCGAAGTCGTCTTCGCCGTACATCGGTCCGCGTATCCCGACCTGCACGAAGCGCCTGCCGTCGATCAGCTTCTCTTCGATCGCCCGCCGGAACGGCGTGCCGTGGAAGTACTTGCCGCCGAAGTACTCGTCCCATGTATCGATGTGCGAATCGAACTGCACGAGGCCCAGCGGGCCGTGCCGTTTCGCGAGTGCGCGCAGCACCGGCAGCGTGATCGAGTGATCGCCGCCGATGACGACGGGCCGCGCGCCGGCGTCCGCGATCGTACCGATGCGGGCGTCGACCTGTTCGTAGCACCGCTCGATGCTGACCGGCGCCGCGTCGACGTCGCCGGCGTCGGCCACGTTGAGACGATCGAACGGCGCGACCTTCTGGAAGAAGTTGTACGGACGGATCAGCGACGACTGCGCGCGGATTTCGCGAGGGCCCAGCCGCGCGCCCGGCCGGTACGACGTGCCGCCGTCGTACGGCACGCCGACGATGGCGACGTCCAGACCGCGCGGCTCCTCCACGTGCGGCAGGCGCATGAAGGTGGCCGGCTGAGCGAAGCGCGGCGACCGGAACGACTGGCGCGGCTGGTGTGTCATCGCGGCTGATTGTATTCTTCACCGCGCATGACCGCGACCAACCCCGCGGCCGCGCACCTGCGCGGCGGTCTGACTGTCGTCGAGTACTTCACGTTCGGCTTCGGGACCATGATCGGCGTCGGCTGGCTCGTCCTGATGGACGACTGGCTGTCGCGCGGCGGACCGGCCGGCGGGATGCTCGGGTTTCTCGTCGGCGGCGTGCTGCTCTTCCCGATCGCGCACACCTACGGTCGTCTCGTGCAGCGCGTGCGCGACGCCGGCGCAGAAATCGCGTACACCGAGCGCGTCTTCACGCCGTTGGTCAGCTTCGCCGCCGGCTGGACGATGATCCTGTCGTATGCGATCGTGTGTCCGTGGGAAGCCGTGGCGACCGGCAACCTGCTGGCCCGCGTCTTTCCCGCGCTCAACTCTCATCAGCTCTGGGTCGTGTCGGGGTCGCCGATCTACGCGCCGCGGCTCGCCGTCGGCGTCGCCCTGACGGCGCTCATCGTCGCCGTCAACTACCGCGGCATCACGCCGAGCGGCATCTTCCAGGACGTGATGACGTTCGGCCTGCTGGCGGTTTTCGCGGTCTTCACGCTGCTGGGGTTCGCGAAGGGAACGGCGGCCAACATGGTTCCGCCCTTCTCGCACGGCGGGCCAACCGGGCCGTGGCTGTCGATCTTCCTCGTCCTGCAGATCGTTCCGTACTTCATGACCGGATTCGAGTCGGTGGCGAAGGGGTCGGAAGAAGCGCGCGCCGGCTTCGATCCGCGCCGGTTCACGACGGCGATCTACGCGGCGCTGGTCGCCGGGTTCGTCTTCTACGTGCTCGTGATCGGCGTCGTGACCTTCGTGTATCCATGGCAGGAGATCGTATCGGGCCACGTCCGCACGGAGGTGGCGTTCGAGCGCGCGTTCGGCTCGCCGGCGATCGCGCGGTTCATCCTGTTCGGCGCGTTTCTGTCGCTGCTGAAGATCTTCAACGGCAATTTCGTCGCCGCGACGAGGATGCTGTACGCGATTGGGCGCCGCAACCTGGTCCACCCGTCGCTCGGGCGCGTCCACGAGACGTTCGGGACGCCGGTCGTCGCCATCGGGCTGATGGGGGCCATGACGATTGCCGCAGCCATGTTCGGCGACGCGATCCTCGTTCCGGTCACCGAAGTCGGGTCGCTCGCGGTCGGGGTCGGCTGGCTGTCGACATGCGCCGCCTACCTCGCCGCTCGCCCATCGGGCGAATCACCAGCGATGGCGGGGATTGGCGTCGCGGTCACCGTCGCGATCATCCTGATGAAAATCGTGCCCGGCGTCCCGGGCAGTTTCACCAGCGCGGAGTGGATCGCGTTCCTGGGATGGTCGATGCTAGGGGCGGTGTTCTGGCTGCTCCGCCGGCGCTGACAACGCGGACAACGCTTCAGCGACGAACGTGTCCTGCGGCACGGCGCCCATGATTTCGACCTGATCGTTCACGACGGTCTTCGGCACACCGCTCACGCGATACCTCCGCGCGAGATCCGGGTATTCCGTCGCTTCGACGGCGACCGCCGTGACGTGGGGACTGGCAAAGGCCATTTCGTGCGCGAGGCTGACCGCCCGCGGGCAGTGCGGTCAGGTGGGCGTGGTGAAGACCTGCAGCGCGATCGGGCGGTCGATCGCGGCCAGCTGCTTCAGGCTCTCGTCAGTGAGCGTCGACTCGCGTCCGCCGCCGACGAGCAGCACGGCCTGCACGAGGGAGATGAACTCGTAGCCCGCCGGCGTGCCGGCGAAACGGATTCTGGAGTCCTTCTGCACTCCGCCCTCTGCATCCTGATACACGAGCGCGATAGACGGCGCGCGATCGATCCCGTACTGGGCCGCCTGCTCCTTGTCGAGAACGGGATTCAGTTCGTCGATTGCGATCCGATCGCTGAGCGGCGGCAGCTCGTCGAGGATCTGCCGCGCCTGGGGACACGTCTCGCAGCCGAACGTCTGCGTGAAAAACAGCAGACGGACGGAGCGGGTCATCTTCGCGAACTCCGCGCGGAGCTTGTCCTGGTCGGATGCAGACAGCAGAGGCACGATCTGAATTATGGCACGCTCGCCTGAAGGCTCGCCCTCGTCACACGGGAGCGCGAGGCTTCAGCCGACGTTACTTGAAGAGATCGTCGAAGGCCTTCCGGGCGCCGCTGGACGTCGACGGCGACGCTCCCGGCGTTGTCGAGGCCGGAGAGCTCGTCTGGCGCTCGACGGTCGTGCGCGGCTCAAACAGCGTGCATGCAGTGCGTTCGTCCTTCGGTGCGACGCGGGCGGGAATCTTGTCGTTCTGGGTGCACTCCCACCGCGCACTGGTGTCGAACGACACGCACTGGATGCAGGCGTGAAGATCGACGCCGCATTTCGAACAGCGATCGAGCGGGCCGACCGACAGCGGAAGGAGATGCCCGCACCGCGCGCATCGGAAGACTTCGTGCGACGCCATCAGGTTCGGCGTCTTCGGGCCGCGTTCGTCCTGAAGCACGCGCCCGGGAGCGCGCTCCTTCGGCGGCGGCTTCGGCCTGTCGCGTTTCGGACCGCGCTCGCGCGGCTCGTCCTGATAACCGCGCTGGCGATACTTGCGATCACTCATTCAATGCTCCGCCGGGTCCCGAGGATCCGGCTACTGGGATTCGCTCGGCGACAACGACGCGAGGAATTCCTTCAGATACGAACCCCATACCGCGGGCAGCGAATGCGTGCCGTGACCGCGCGTCTGGTCGCTCGTCGGAATCAGGACGTAGCGCCCGCGCTTCACCCGCGGCATCAGCTTGTCCATCAGTCCCAGCTCCGGCGGGTTCACCACGTCGTCCGCGGAATTGATCGCGAGAACCGCCGCCGTGATCTTTTCGAGGTTCGGCGCGGGATTGTAGTCGCGCGAGGAATCGTATTGATACAGCATGTCGTTCGCGTCGGTCGTGCGCAGGCGCGACGCGATCTGGTCGGCATACCATTTGTCCGCCGCCCCGCGCGTCGGCGCCGTCTTGTGCCACTGCAACGGGCTGCTCGTCATCATCATTAACAAATTGATTGCGCCGACGAGACCCTCGCGCGGCTCTTCCGTGTAGTCGCCATGGTTGTACAGCGGGTCGCTGGTGATGCTGGTCATGATCATCTCGCGCATCACGCGGTTGCGTCCCGCGATCTCGGTCGGCGCGCTGGCCAGCGGGACGAGGCCGTCCGCGAAATCGGGATACATCTCGCCCCAGACCCAGCAGTGCATCGCGCCCATCGAGGTGCCGAGCACCAGGCGCAGATGATTCACCTTGAGACCGTCGGTCAGCAGCGCGTGCTGCGCACGGACCATGTCGTCGTATGTGTAGTGCGGAAACTTCGCGCGCAGACCGTCACTCGGCTTGCTCGATTTCCCATGCCCGATGCCGTCCGGCAGGATGATGTAGTACTTCGTCGCGTCGAGCAGCTGGCCCGGGCCGAACAGCTGTCCCGCAAACGTCTGCGACAGGAAACCGCCGCCGGTGCCGCCCGTGCCGTGCAGGATCAGCACCGCGTTGCGGACGACGCCGGACGCGTCGCGCCGCGGCGTCCCTATAGTCCGATAGTGCAGATTCAACGTCGGTAGCTTCTCGCCGGTACCGAACGTGAAGTCGCGAATCGCGAAATCGGCCTCCAACGGCGCTGGATAGTTGGCCGCGCCTCGTCCCTGCGCAAAAGCCGGAACGGCGCTTGCGACGACGAGCACAGCAATGGCGACGAGAGCCTTACGGAGCTGCATATCGGGGTAATATCGTGCTCAGTCCTTTCAATTGCAAGTGGCACCGGAGGTTTGTCGTATGACTGGCGCCCGCCGACGTCTCCTCGTCGCGATGGCCGTCCTGGCCGTTGTTTCGACCGCCATCGTCCGCACGCAGTCCCAGCGTCCACTGGGCATCGTCGACTTTCTGAACATCCCGCGGCTCGGCGACCCGCAGCTGTCCCCGGACGGCCGCGATGTGCTGTTCACTCGGAGCGACTCCGACTGGAAGGGCGGGCGCCGTGTCTCGCACATCTGGCGGGTCGCGGTCTCCGGCGGGCAGCCGGTGCAGCTGACCAACGGGAGCGAGAGCGAAAACGCGCCGCGATGGTCCCCCGACGGACGGACGATTGCGTTCACGGCAAAGCGCGGCGATAACGAGTTCGCGCAGATTTACCTGCTGCCGGTCGAAGGCGGCGAGGCGCGGGAGCTCACGACGCACGCGAGCGCCGTCAGCGATCCCACGTGGACGCCGGACGGGACGGCGATTTACTTCAGCGCCCCCGATGCGAAAACGTCTGAAGAACGGGCGCAAGAGCGCAACAAAGACGACGTCTATCAATACGACGAGAACTACAAGCAGAAGCATCTGTGGAAGGTCGCGGTTGCGACGAAGGCCGAGACGCCGGTCACGAAAGGCGACTTCACCGTCAACAGTTATGAACTGTCCGAAGACGGCAAGAAGATCGTCTACCACCGCTGGCCCACGCCGCTGCTGGGTGACAACGAGCGCGGCGAAGTATGGGTATCCAACGCGGACGGATCCGGCGCGGTTCAGCTGACGAACAACGCCGTCCCCGAGAGCGACGCGACGCTCTCGCCGGACGATTCGCAGGTGATCTTCGTCACCGGCTCGAACGCGAAGTTCGAGTCCTACTACAACGGGCGGCTGTTCATCGTCCCCGCCGGCGGCGGCAGCGCGCGGCCGATCGTGGGCGAGAACGAGCCGGTCGCCGTCGACCGCGCGATCTGGTCTCATGACGGCCGATCGATCTACTTCCTGGCCAATCTCGGCGTGCACGAGGAGCTGTTCGTCGTACCGGCAGCCGGCGGCGCGCCGAAGCAGCTGACCGACGGCAAGCACGGCATCGGCGCATGGACGCTGCGCGGCGATCGCCTCGCGATGATCGTCAGCGACTCCACGAGCGGCGGCGAGGTCTGGACGATGAAGATCGGCGACGCGGCGCCGACGCGCGTCACGCACGTGTTCGACTACCTGGCGCGCGACTTCAAGCTGGGCCGGCAGGAAGCCCTTCAGTGGAAAGGCGCGGACGGAAGGACGGTCGAAGGACTGCTGACCTATCCCGTCGATTACCAGTCGGGACAGAAGTATCCGCTCGCCGTGATCACGCACGGCGGGCCGCAGGCGTCGGACAAGTACAGCATCGGAGGCCTGTCCGACGAAGTGCAGGTCCTCGCGGGCAAGGGCTACGCATCGCTGCAGCCGAACTATCGGGGTTCGACCGGTTACGGCGACGCGTTCCTGCGAGACATGGTCGGCCACTACTTCCAGAACGCGCACCTCGACGTCATGACCGGCGTGGACGACGTGATCCGCCGCGGCGTCGCCGATCCCGACAAGATGGTCAAGATGGGATGGAGCGGCGGCGGGCACATGACGAACAAGATCATCACGTTCACGGATCGCTTCAAGGCGGCAGCGTCCGGAGCCGGCGCGGCGAACTGGGTGTCGATGTACGCGCAGAGCGACATCCGGTTCCAGCGAACGCCGTGGTTCGGCGGCACGCCGTGGCAGAAGAACGCGCCGATTGACGTGTACTGGGCGAATTCGCCGCTCAAGGACGTCGCCAACGTCAAGACGCCGACGATCTTCTTCGTCGGCGCCAACGATCCGCGCGTCCCGATGCCCCAGTCGATCGAGATGTACCGCGCGCTCAAGAGCCTCGGCGTCCCGACGCATCTCTACATTGCGCCGCGCGAGCCGCACGGCTGGGGCGAGCTGCGGCATCAGCTGTCGAAGCTGAACTACGAGATCGAATGGTTCGAGAAGTACGCGACGAAGCGTCCCTTCACGCCAGAAAAAGCGCCGGGCGACGACAAGGGCGCGGCAAGAACCACGACCGACCAGCAGCAGTGACGTCGCGGCTCATCGCGGCGGGGGCGTTCGGCCTGGCCCTGTGGACGCTGTCCAGTGTCTCGACCTCCGGCCAGGCCAAGCGTCCCATGACGCTGGTCGACCTCGCCGAGCTCCCGCGCATCGTCAATCCACAGCTGTCTCCGAACGGCCAGTCGATCATCTATCAGCAGAGCCACGCGGACTGGAAGGCGGATCGGCCCGTGTGGAACACGTGGCGCCGCGATCTGGGGGGCTCCGCGACGCAGTTGACGTTCAGCGAGGGCGGCGACATCAACCCGCCCGGCTGTCTCCGCTGGTCGCCGGACGGAAAGACGATCCTGTTCGTCCGGAGCAGTCCCGCTCCCCAGATCTGGCTGCTGCCGGCCGACGGCGGCGAACCGTCCGCTCTGACCAGGCATTCGACCGGCGTGTATCCGGCGACGCCCCCGATGTGGGCGCCCGACAGCAAGTCCATCTACTTCGTCGCGGAGGAGCCTCGAACGGCGGCGGAGCGCGATCGCGACGCGGCGCGCGACGATGTCTTCGCGTTCGAAGAGAACTACAGGCAGCGGCACATCTGGAACGTGGTCGTTTCCACGGGCGCCGAGCGGCAGATCACGTCAGGAGATTTCAACGTCAATACCTACCGGCTGTCGCACGACGGCTCGCGAATCGCCTTCGAGCGCGCCCCGTCCCCGCTCATCGCCGACAAACCGCGCGCCGAGGTCT
>DASQHH010000963.1:0-1864 GCA_035632195.1 Vicinamibacterales bacterium | reverse complement strand
TCGAGCGCGCCGGCGCCGGCTTCGATCTCGGCGCCATCGAGCGCCGTCGCCTCGCGGAGCACGTCCTTGAACTCGCGGCCATAGGCGCCGGCATTCATGCGCAGGCCGCCGCCGACCGTGCCGGGAATGCCGCAGAGAAATTCCAGCCCGGCGATACCGGCCGCTTGGCAGGACAAGGCGACGTTGAGATCGAGCGCGCCGGCGCCGGCTTCGATCTCGGCGCCATCGACACGAATATCGACGAAGCCACGCCCGAGGCGAACGACCACGCCATCGATGCCGCCGTCGCGCACCAGCAGATTGGAGGCGACGCCGATCACCGTCACCGGCACGTCAGCCGGCTTTGCCGCGAGAAAGGCCGCGAGATCCTCGATGTCGGCGGGGCGGAACATGACCTCCGCGCTCCCGCCGACGCGGAACCAGGTGACGGGAGCGAGCGGCGCGTCGGCGGTAAGCCGGCCTCGCACGGGCGGCAGCCGGTCGATGAGATGAGGGGCTTCGCGTCGCGCGGCCATCATGGAGCCGCCCCGTAAAGCGCGTCGAGATCGGCGGGCAGGGTCTGCGCCCAATTGGTGATCGAGCCGGCGCCCAGACAAATCACGAAGTCGCCGGGCCGGGCGAGGCCGTGGAGGATCGGCGCCAACTCGGCCGGGGACGGCAACGGACGAGCGTCGCGATGGCCACGGGCGCGCAATCCCGCCACCAACGCGTCGCGACTGATGCCTTCGATCGGCGCCTCGCCCGCGGCGTAGATGTCGGCGACGAGCACGGTGTCGGCGTCGTTGAAGCAGGTGCAGAATTCCTCGAAGAGATTGGCGACGCGGGTGAAGCGATGCGGCTGCACGACCGCGATGACGTTGCCCGCCGCGGCGCCGCGGGCGGCGCGAAGCACGGCGGCGATTTCGACGGGATGGTGGCCATAGTCGTCGATCACCGTGACGCCGTGCGATTCGCCGGTCTTGGTGAAGCGGCGCTTCACTCCCTTGAATCCGGCAAAGGCAGCGCGCACGACGTCGTCGCCCAGGCCCATCTCCTCGGCGACGGCGATGGCGGCGAGCGAGTTCTGAACGTTGTGCTGGCCGAACATCGGCAAGTGCAATTCTGAGATGACGCGGCTCGTCTCGTGCAGCCGGTCGGCGATGATTACGTCGTAGCGCGCGCCGTTGCGGTCGACGTTGATGTTGATGGCGCGAATATCGGCCTGAGGGCTCATGCCGTAGGTGACGACGCGGCGCTCGGAGAGCTTCGGGATCATGCCCTGAACCACCGGATGATCGATGCAGAGCGCGGCGAAGCCATAGAACGGGATATTGCCGACGAAACTCTCAAAGCCTTGCTGAAGGGCTTCGAAGCTACCGTAGAAATCGAGATGTTCAGGATCGATGTTGGTGACGACCGCGATGGTTGCGGGCAGCTTCACGAAAGTGCCGTCGCTTTCATCCGCTTCGACCACCATCCAATCGCCGGCACCGAGCCGCGCATTGGTACCGTAGGCGTTGATGATGCCGCCGTTGATCACCGTGGGATCGAGCTGCGCGGCGTCGAGAAGCGCGCCGATCATCGAGGTCGTCGTCGTCTTGCCGTGGGTTCCCGCGACCGCGATCGCCCATTTGAGGCGCATGAGCTCGCCCAGCATCTCCGCGCGACGGACCACGGGAAGAAGACGCGCGCGCGCCGCCGTCACCTCGGGATTGTCCTTCTTCACCGCCGAGGAGACGACGATCACCTGTGCCGAGCCGAGATTCTCGGCGCGGTGCCCGATTTCGACGCGAATGCCGAGCGCGCGCAAACGCTGGACGTTGCCGCCGTCGGCGACATCGCTGCCCTGCACCTGATAACCGAGATTGTGCAGGATCTCGGCGAT
>DASQHH010000962.1:0-5731 GCA_035632195.1 Vicinamibacterales bacterium | reverse complement strand
CGCTCCGCACGTCTTCGTCGAACGCCGGTCGTCGCGTGTTCGTGGCCTACCCTCCGCGCGTATGCATTTCGAGGTGCGGATCGCGTTTGAGCAGATCCTGGACAGGAACGAACGCCCGCCGATCCCCGAGCGCCAGTCGCTCCTCGGCGCCGCGATCGTCGCGGCCGATCCATCGGTCCGCGATCATCGATTTGATGTCGTCGGCGGGGACGCCCCGCCTGAGGGGGCCGCGGAGGTCGAGGCCGTGGTTGGCATAGAGGCACAAGTACCACACGCCGTCGGCGGTCAGCCGGCTGCGGTCGCACGTCCGGCAGAACGGCTCCGTCGTCGACGCGATGATGCCGAACGTCGTCCCGTCGCGAAGGGCGAAGCGTTCCGCGGGCGCCGACGCTGACGGCTGGCCGGCCGGCTCGATGGGGCCGAAGGCGCGGCTCAGGACGGCCAGCATGTCGGTCCTGGAGAACACGCGCCCCGGCGACCAGCGGTTGGCTCCGCCGACGTCCATGTACTCGATGAACCGGACCTCGCCGTTGACGCGGCGGCCATATTCGATGAGGCTGACCAGCTCGTCGTCGTTGACCCCGCGGATGACGACCGAGTCGATCTTGAGCGTCCCAAAGACGCGCCGCGCGGCTGCGATGCCGCGATGGACGGCGTCGAGCTGATCGAATCGCGTCAGAGCGGTGAAGCGATCGCGCCGGAGCGTGTCGAGGCTGACGGTGATGCGCCCCAGGCCTGCGGACCGCAGCTCGTCCGCCTGGTCCTCCAGCAGCACGCCATTGGTCGTGAGCGCCAGGTCCGCGAGACCCGGCTTGGCGGCGACCATGCGCACGAAGGCGGAGACGTCGCGGCGAAGCAGCGGTTCGCCGCCGGTCAGCCGAATCTTGTCGACGCCGAGAGACAGGAACACGTCGACGAGCGCGCTCGTTTCCTCGAAGTGCAGGACATCCTCGCGCGGCAGCCAGACGTAGTCGTCCTCCGGCATGCAGTACTCGCAGCGCAGGTTGCAGCGGTCCGTGACCGAGAGTCGCAGATTACGCAGGGGCCGTCCGAGGCGGTCGGCAGTCACAGTAGACGAAATTCTAGTCGCCGTCGACCAGGAAGGAAAGGACGCGACGCGATCTGTCCGTCGAACGCCGCGCTCCAGCGCCCCGGAATCGAAGCGCCGCACGAAGGGCAGCCGCCATCGGCGGTGAGGCCGTAGTTCTGGATGTGATATCCGAAGCGCTCGACCAGCGTCGCGCTGCACGAGGCACAGCGCGTGTCTTCCAGCTCGCCGACCATGCCCGGCATATTGCCCGCGTAAATGTAGCGCAGCCCGTTTCTGCGTCCGATCTCCGCGGCAGCCAGCAGCATCTCGGGCGTCGTGTTCGGCGGGTCCGTCATCTTGTAGTCGCCGTGAAACGCGGTCACGTGCCAGGGCATGTCGGGCGAGACGCCAGCGACGAACGACGTCAGACGCTCGAGCTCGTCCCGCGAATCGTTGAAGCCCGGAATCAGGAGCGTGACGATCTCGACCCAGATGTCCATCGCGTGGAGGCGCCGGATCGTGTCGAGGATCGGACCGATGCGTCCACCCAGTTCGCGGTAGTGGCGGTCGTCGAAGCTCTTGAGGTCGACTTTGTAGAGATCGACCCACGGCCGCAGGTAATCCAGCACCTTCGGCGTGCCGTTGCCGTTGGACACGAAGGCGGTCGTCAGCCCGGCGGCCTTCGCGGCCTTGAACACCGCGACGGCCCATTCGCTCGTGATCAACGGCTCGTTGTACGTCGAGACGATGACCTTCGCGCCCTGCCGCAGCGCGTCGCTGACGAGATGTTCCGGCGTCGCGCGCAGGGGCGCCGCGACCGCTGCGGGATCGCGCAGCGCCTGTGACGTCACCCAGTTCTGGCAGTACGAGCAATGCAGGTCGCACCCGAGCATGCCGAAGCTGTACGCCAGGGCGCCGGGATGCGCGTGGAAGAACGGCTTCTTCTCGATCGGGTCGCATTGCACGCCGCCGACGTACCCCCACGGCACGAGCAGGCGGCCACTTTCGTTGAACCGGACTTTGCAGACGCCGATGGCGCCCTCGGGCAGCGGACAGCAATGGCCGCAGGCGTAGCAGCGCAGCCGTCCGTCCGGAAGCTCTTCGTAGAGCTCGCCCACACGAGTTTCCCGCGCGAGGACCTCAGCAAGAGCCGCCATCTCTGGAAATTGTACCGCGTGGCACGCGTGTTGACACTTCCAGGGCGGAGGTGCGGAATGCCGCGCGTAACGTTCGCCGCTGTGCTGTCTCTGACCGTTCTGTTGCCGCTTGTGGGAACGGCGCAGGTGGGGAGCCGTCCGCCTGAGGTCACGGCTGCCGGTGCCGCGTGGCAGGCCAACGACGAGCCGATTTTTGTCAATGGGCTGCAGTTCCTGCCGACCCGAGCGTTTCGCATCTTCGATGCGCAGACGATGACGCGCATTGCCGGGTACCAGGGCGTGCCGATCTACGTCGACGCCACGCTCGAGCCCAACACGGTCGTCTACGTCCCTGTCGGCGGCATGACGATGCGCGTCTACGAACACCCGCGCGAAGGCGAGCTTGCCGGGACAACGGGCAGCCGCGTTCCGTTCGGAGTTCCGGCGGTGGTTGTGCCCGAAGCGCCGGTTGGCACCGCGGGAACGGTCCCGCCGGCCGTCGCCACAGAGACCGAAACGCTGCCGGCGGTTCCGCCTCGACGCGCCCAGCGTCCCGTCGAAACCACCCTGCGTCCGCAGGGCAATATCGGGATCTGGATTGAGTACGCCGGCGCCCGCTATTACAGCGACGGCCACGCCGCCGTGTATCGGCCCGACCGGTTCCAGAGGATCGGCGAGTACCGCGGTTTTCCGGTGTATCGCGCCGTCGACGACTCGAAAAAGGACCGCATCTGGGTGACTTCCGCGCAGGACGGCCCGGTCGCCCCGTTCGTCAAGCGCTGAGCCAACCGATCGCTTCCCCACATCGTCTAAGGGGAAGCGATGAAACACCAGCCGCTGCCCCTGGTTCAGGGGACCGTCGATCTTCTGGTTCTCCGCGCTCTCGCCGCCGGTCCGATGCACGGATACGGGATTGCCACCATCGTCCGCGATCGGACCGCCGGCGAGCTCACCATCGAAGACGCGGCGTTGTATCAGGCGCTCCACCGCCTCGACCGTCAGGGGCTGGTCGACGCCGAATGGGCGCCGTCTGAGAACAATCGACGCGCCCGTTACTACACCCTGACATCCGAAGGGCGCCGGCGTCTTCGCGACGAGACCGCCAACTGGCGGCGGTACGCGCGCGCCGTCGAGCTGATGCTGGCGGGCGCGTGAAGCGCTTCTGGTATCTCCGCCGGCGTCCCGACGCGATCGCATCGGAGATCGACGAGGAGCTGACGCACCATCTCGAGCTGCGCGCCGCCGAGCTCGAGGCCGGCGGCATGCCGCGCGATGAGGCGCGCCGCGAGGCGCTGCGCCGGTTCGGCGATCTGTCCGCCACACGCGACTACTGCCGCCGACAGGACAACGAAAAGGACACCATCGTGCGGAGACGACTGATGCTCGAAGATCTCGTCCAGGATCTGCGGATCGGCCTGCGCGGTCTGGCGCGGACGCCGCTGACGACATTGATCATCATCCTCACCGTCGGCCTCGGCATCGGCGCGACGACGGCGATCTTCGCGGCGATTGATGCCGCGCTGCTTCGGCCGCTGCCATACGGCGATTCCGATCGCCTCGTACATATCTACACCGATGCTCCGCCGAACAAATTTCCATTTTCGGTCGCGGACTACCTCGCTCTCGAGCGTCAGCAGACGCAATTCGATCAGGTCGCCGCCTACACGACGCGCCAGATGGCGTTTACCGACAGCACCGTCGCCGAGCGCGTCACGGGAAGGGCGGTGTCGTGGACATTCTTCTCTGTCCTCGGCGTAAAGCCGGCAATCGGCCGCGATTTCACGGAAGCAGACGGCAAACCGGGCAACCCTGCGACCGTCATCGTCGGCTACTCCTTCTGGCAGCGCCGTCTCGGCGGACGGGCGGACGTCGTGGGCCAGACGATTCAGTTGGACGGCGGCGGTTATACGGTCGTCGGCGTGCTGCCGGCGACGGTCGGACCGCTCGAGCGCAACCAGGACTTCTTCGCTCCAGTTCAATTCGTCACGCCGCCGCGAAAGGGACCGTTCTTTCTGCGCGTGGCCGGGCGGCTCAAGCGCGGCGCCACCCGCGCGGCGGCGTCGGAGGAGTTGCGCGCCATCAACACACGCATCTTTCCGATCTGGCAGTCCTCGTATCAGGACGACAAGGCGACGTGGGCGCTGATGGATCTCCAGTCGTGGATTGTGGGCGATGTGCGCGCGATGGCGGGCCTCGCGCTGGCAGCGGTCGCTCTCGTCTGGCTGATCGCGTGCACGAATGCGTCGAGCCTGTTGCTTGCGCGCGTCACGAGCCGCCGCAGAGAGCTTGCGGTCCGTGCCGCGCTTGGCGCCTCGCGTGGACGCATGGTCCGATATCTGCTCGCCGAGAGCAGTCTGCTTGCCGGCGCGGCCGCGACGGCCGGCATCGCTCTGGCGTGGCTGGGCGTGCGCGTCCTGCGCGATCTGGGCGCCACGTACTTTCCGCGGACGGCCGAGATCGGTGTCGACGGCCCCGTGCTCTGGTTGCTCGCAGGCCTGACGATCGGCAGCGCGCTGTTGTTCGGCCTGATACCGGCGGTGCACGGCACCGGCGCGCCGCCTGGAAACGTCAACGAGACGCTGCGGTCCGCTGAGCGGTCGTCGACCGGTGCGATCGGCGTCCGCCGTCTGCGCCGTATGCTGGTTGCCGGCCAGTTCGCGATTGCGACGCCGCTGCTCGTCATCGCTGGACTGCTGATCACCACCCTCGGGCGGCTGGGAAGCGTCGACCTGGGCTTCGACGCGCGCAACGTGTTGACCGGATCGATTCTGCTGCCGATGCGCACGTATTCGGATTCTCGGGCGCAGGCCTTCTGGGACGATCTGCTCCGCAACGCCCGGGCGATTCCCGGCGTATCGATCGCAGCATTCGCCGACGGGCGTCCGCCGAACGACGTCAATAATTTCAACAATTTCGACCTCGAGGACGCGCCGACGCCGGGCGGACGCTCGCAGCCGGTCGTGCCGTGGGTGTCGGTATCGCCGGACTATTTCCGGCTGCTGGGTCTGAAGCTCGTCGAGGGGCGGCTGCTCGATGCCCGCGATGCGTTGCTGCCGGCCACCGCAGAACAACCTGTCGTGGTCGATCGCGCGTGGGCAACGCGCTTCTTTCCCAACAGCCGCGTCGTCGGCAGGCGCATGCACGAGGGCGGCTGCACGACGTGCCCCTGGACTGTCGTGGTCGGCGTCGTCAGCGAAGTGAAGTACGACGGCCTCGACAGACCGGACAACGGGACGGTCTACGCGTCGCTCAATCCGCAGGGGCACTCGCGATACATCGTCCTGCGCACTGCGGCAGAGCCCGCGCCGGTCGCATCGGCGCTCCGCGAAACGCTGCGCCGGCTCGATTCCGCGCTGCCGCTGTCGAGCGTTGCGACGATCGACGAGCTGGTCGACGAGTCGCTCGCGCGTCCGCGCTCGCTCTCGATCCTCGTCGGCGGGCTCGCCTCGGTCGCGCTGCTGCTATCGGTCATCGGGGTCTACGGCGTCATGGCCTATTACGTCCAGCAGCACACGAAGGAGATCGGCATTCGCCTTGCGCTCGGCGGCACGCAGGGCGATCTGTT
>DASQHH010000961.1:0-1539 GCA_035632195.1 Vicinamibacterales bacterium | reverse complement strand
CGCGTCTCCGACGACCACGGTCTGCTCATAGAGGCCGCTCTTCGCCAGCACCCGGCCGTACGGATCGACGATGCCGCTGATCCCCGTGTTGGCGGCGCGCACGAGATACCGCCCCTCCTCGATCGCCCGCATCGACGCCTGCTCGAAATGCTGATACGGCGCAGACGTGGCGCCGAACCACGCGTCGTTGGTGATGGTCGTCAGCAGTTCCGATCCGCCGAGCACGAAATCGCGCACGAGATCGGGATAGACCACCTCGTAGCAGATCGACACGCTCAGGCGATGCCCGTCCACCGGCAGCACCGTCGCCTCGCTGCCGGAGACGAACCCGGCCCCGATCGATTCGACGAGCGGCGCAGCGAAGAACAGCAGGTTCCGCAGCGGCACGTACTCGCCGAACGGCACGAGGTGCATCTTGCGGTAGACGCCGGCGGTCGTGCCGTCGGATCGCACGAGAAACGCCGAGTTGTACATGCGATCGGGCACCCGCAGCGCTCCCTGCGTCTTCCAGACGACCTGATCGCTCCCGAACAGCATCGGCACGCGCGCCTGCTGCGCGAGCGCTCGGACGCGCGCGGCGCCGGCCAGGTCCTCCTCGAACCGGAACGGCGTGGACGACTCCGGCCACAGCACGAGTTGTGCGCCCTCGCCTATCGCCTGCCGCGTCATGCGGATGTAGCCGTCGAAGATCGCCGCGGCGCGGGCCGGATCCCATTTCTCGCCCTGATCGACGTTGCCCTGAATGAGTCCGACGCGGACCGGATCGCCGCTCCGCACGAAGTCCCCGCGCGATACGCGCAGACTGCCCCAGGCAGCGACCGCGATGACCGCGATGATTGCCAGCGGAAGAACGGTGCGTGCCGCCGACGCCTCGGCGGCGACGCTCGCCAGCGCCGCGCTCACCGCGGCGGCGAGGAGCGAGAGGCCGTAGACGCCGAACACGCTCGCGAGCTGCGCGATCGGCGTCACCGAAGCCTGGCTGTAGCCGAGCAGCACCCACGGGAACCCGGTGAGCAAGTACGCCCGCCCCAGCTCCGTCGCGACCCATACGACTGGCGCCGCAACGAGCGCGCGGACGCCGTGCGCGAGCGCCAGGCGCCGGACGACGACTGCGAAGAGCCCGGGAAAGAGCGACAGGTAGGCGATGAGCGCCGCGTTGAGCGGCACGGCGATCCAGGTCGAAATGCCGCCGTACACGACCATCACGCGCGTGATCCAGTACAGCGTTCCCGCGAACGAAATCGCGCCCGTCGTCAGGCCGAGCAGCAGCGCCTGGCGCAGTGTACCGCCCCGAACCAGCGCCAGCATCAGCGGCGCGAGCGCAATCCAGCCGAGAGCAGGATGACCGAATTTCGGAAAACTGAGCGCGAGGAGGACGCCTGAGACTACCGCGTAACCCAGGGCTTGAACTGCTCTTCCTTCTGCAGCTTGGCCGCGATCGTCTCGGCTTCGCGCTTGGTCGTGAACTTGCCGACGCGGACGCGGAACACCGCTGGCGTCCCGTCCGGCGGCGTCAGCACGTCCGCGGAATAGCCCTTG
>DASQHH010000960.1:0-5461 GCA_035632195.1 Vicinamibacterales bacterium | reverse complement strand
CGCCTTGATGGTTCCGCTGACCGTCTTCTCCGCTGCGCGGTCGTACCGCGCCGGCGCCTGCGCCGCGAGCATGACCGACGCTGTCGCGACGAGGATTGCGCTAATGAATGGGCGACGCATGACGAGCCTCCTCAATGTTGTTGACCGTGGGATCGAGATCGGGTCGATAGGTGCAGAACGGCTCTTCGGCGAGGAACGAACCGGTCGCGGCGTAGGCACGCGCGCGACACCCGCCGCAGATCGCCTCGTAGCGGCATTCGCCGCACTTGCCTTCGTACGCCTCGGGGTCGCGCAACTCGGCGAACACCCGCGAGTGGTTCCAGATGTCAGCGAACCGCTGCACGCGCGTGTTCCCGGCGCTGACCGGCAGGTAGCCGCACGGAAAGACCTCGCCTTCGTTGGACACGAAGCAGACGCTCGTGCCCGCCAGACAGCCGCGCGTCATCGCCGAAAGATGCTGGCCGGCGCCGCCGGGGTGACCGCCGGGATGCCCCGAGCGCTTCGACGGATCGCCGAACATCATCGGGGCCGCCTTCGCGCGCGTGCCGGGCGCGATGAATGTGCCGCTGAAATCGCCGCGGCGCCGCTCGTCTTCGAGACGCTGTGCGCGGATGCGGTAGTAGTGCGGCGCGCAGGTGGCCTTCAGATCGATCGGGCAGGTCTTCGACTGCTTGTCGAACCAGTGCAGGACGCGCTCGTATTCGTCGGCCGGCAGCATCTCGGTCTCCGCGAGCTCGAGCCCGCAGCCGACCGGGACCAGCATGAACAGATGCAGAGCGTCGGCGCCGATGCCGAGCGCCATCTCGAGAATCTGATCGATCTCGCCGACGTTATGCTTCGCGATCGTGGAGTTGATCTGGACCGACACGCCGTGCTCGCGCAGGTTGAAGATGCCGCGCACGGCGTCGCGATGCGCGCCCGGCATGCCGCGGAACGTGTCGTGCGTCGCGGGGTTGGCGCTGTCGAGGCTGACCGCGACGCGGGCGAAGCCGGCGTCCGCGATCTGCGCGGCCACCTTGCCGGTGATCAGCGTGCCGTTGGTGGCGAGGGCCATGCGGAAGCCGGACTGCACGCCGTAGTCGCAGATGTCGTAGAGGTCGGGCCGGAACAGCGGCTCGCCGCCGGACAGGACCATTACGGGCTTCGCCACTTCCGCGATCCCGTCGATGAGATCGAATGCGCGGCGCGTCGTCAGCTCGGTCGGCCCGACGGCGCGCCGGGGAACGGCGCGGCAGTGCTTGCACGTCAGGTTGCAGGCTTTCGTGGTCTCCCAGAAGACGAGGCGCAGGGCGGGGTTCATCGTTGTGTCTCCTGCACGCGAACCAGAATGGCGTCCGCGACGCCGCGCTCGACGGCGAGCTCGGTCTGATCGCACAGAAACACGACGCCGGGAAACCGCTGCAGCATCGTGACCGGCGCGCCGGGCGTGACGCCGAGCGCGAGCAGCCGATCCGTCCGGCCGCTCGTATGGGCGCGGACCTCGACGACCTCGCCGCGCTCTCCCGAGTCGAGCGACGACAGCGGGCGGATCGCGTTAGAAGTGAATGCCAAGTGCATGGAGCACCCCGTTCAGTCCAGCTCCGGTCAGAATCGCGACCGGCGTGATCACGGCCAGTATCGTCAGGCCGGTCTTGAGTCCGCGCTCCCTGACCATCACCAGAAAGTTGGCGACGCAGGGCACGAACAGCGTCATGACCGTCAACGCGACCACCGCCTGGACGCCGGACAGCTGCCCGCTCTGAGCGAGCTGGAACAGTCCGGCCGCGCCGTAGTCGCGCCGCAGGAACCCCATCACGAAGATCTGTGCGGTCGATTCGGGAAGGCCGAGGAGGTTGGTGACGATCGGACGTCCCACCGCGGCGACGTATCCGAGGAGGTTCAGGCGGTCGAGGACAAACAGCAGCACCGTGCCGGCGAGAAACAGCGGGACCGCCTCGCCGAGGTACCACCACACGCGCAGCCTTGTCTTCGTGAGCAGGTTGCCGATGCGCGGCCACCGGATCGGCGGCAGCTCGAGAATGAACTCGGACCGCTCCCCTTTCAGCACCCGCGCCGCCAGCCAGCCGACCAGGAACATCTGGCCGAGCACGACGCCGAACAGCGTCGCAAGCGCGGCGAACGACACGCCGCCGAGGATGCCCATGATGGTCGCCAGCTGCGCGGAGCACGGAATGCCGAGCGCGAGCAGCAGGATCGCGATGAGCCGCTCCTTCGGGGTTCCCAGGATCCTCGTCGTCATCGTGGCCATCGTGTCGCAGCCGAGACCGAGGACCATCGGCAGCACCGCCTTCCCGTTGAGACCCATCATGCGGAACATGCGGTCGCAGAAGATCGCCAGCCGCGGGATGTAGCCGCTGTCTTCGAGGAACCCGAATATCAGGAAGAACGTCGCGACCACGGGCAGCACGATGGCGATGGAGTAGGTCATTCCCATCGTGATTACGCCGTACTGACCGACCAGGAAGTCGCGGACGAAGGCGAGCGGGATGTAGCGATCCGCGAGCCACGTGGCGGCCGGATTGATGCCCTTGCCGAAGACCCCGTCCTCCAGCAGCTTCACGAGCGTCTGCGCACCGAAAACGCCGACGAACAGATACAGCGCGTAAAGGACGACGGCGAGGATCGGCAGGCCCGTCTCAGGCCTCCGCGTCAGGCGCGCCAGCGCCTCCTGGATGTAGGCCAGGGAAAGCGTGCTCGAGTGCCGGACGCGCTCGGTCAGCTGGTGCGCCCAAACCGCGCGATCGCTCGCGTGGGGAAGTACCGGCACATGAGGCCGGCCCGCACGCGCGAGCGAATCGCGCAGCTCGGACATTCCGCGGCCCTCCACCGCGACCATTTCGACGACGGGAACCCCGAGCGCCGCTTCGAGCTGCGCCGCGTCGACCACGATGCCGCGGGCGAACGCTTCATCGACCATGTTGAGGGCGAGCACCATCGGCTTGCCGAACGCCGCGATCTGCCCGGTCAGCATCAGCGCGCGCCGGAGGTTGCGCGCGTCGGCGACCTGGATGATGACGTCGCACTGGGGCGATGCGACGAGGTCGCGCGTGATCCGCTCGTCCTCGCTCAGCGTCCCTTCGAGCGCATTGACGCCGGGCGTGTCGACAATGTCGCAGACTTCCGCGCCGATTGGCGCTCGCCCCTTCGTCACAGCGACCGTCGTACCGGGGTAGTTCGAGACCGTCACATAGCGGCCTGTCAGCCGGCCGAAGACGACGCTCTTGCCGACGTTGGGCTGTCCGACGAGGCCGATGCGCAGAGGACGCGCACGGAGCGTCAGAACACGGGGGGCGGAAGCGGCTTTTTCCCGGACAACGTGACACGACATATGTGGATGAGAAAGGCAAGGAGAGTGCCGAGGTGGACTTACCTGTTTCGCGAGTGTTTTTGCCGGGTTTGCGCGCACGGCATCGCCGATCGCGTGGGGGTTTTTCAGGCGGGCGCGGGTTTTTCCCCGCCTGCGCGCTTCGCGTCTCGCGCGGCAGGCTGATGAAAAAGCCCGGCGAACGGTGCGGAGGGGGACCGTTCGCCGGGCTATCAGGTTCCGGGTTCCCGTTCCAGGTTTCAGGTTCTGCGCGCCGCCAACTTGAAACCGGACGAGGGCCCGGAACCCCTGACTCGAACTACCAGAGGTACGTCAGACGAGCCCAGTACGTGTTTGCCGTGTACGGCAACCAGTAATAGCCGAGCATCATGATCGACGGCGTCGCGGTGGTCGGTGACGACGGAATGAGTCCGTTCGCCTGCGGTCCGAGCGCGAAGTCGTTGACCTGATACCGTTCATACGTATACGCGAGCCCCACGGAAACCCGAGACGTGAGATGGTATGTCACGTCCACGATGCCGCGGTCGGTCTGGTTGGTCACCGCCGGCAGCTGAGAGGGAAGGGCCTGACCGATCGCACCGGTGGCTGACGTCAGATTGACGATCGGCTTGCCCGACAGGACAGTGTAAAGGTACGTCGATTCGGCTCTGATGTAGTCGTAACCAACCCTCAAGTCGGTCCTCGGCACGATCTTCAGGATGTCGATCGACGCGTTGGCCGTGCGTGCGTTGTCGGCCGCGTTGTCGGTCCAATCGCTGTTCGGGTCGTTGAAGTTCGGGTTCGGCCCGCTCGTGACGTGCGGCGCGTACCGCGACGCTTGCAGTGAGGTGTTCTTCTCGTAACCGTACGTGACGCCGAAGGTCACCTTATCTTCGATCGGCACGCCGTCGAAGCCGACGCTGTACACGTTATTGTCCGAGTTGCGGAGTCCGAAGTACGAATTCGGATACTCGTCCTTGATCCGTCCCGCCGACGCGTTGAAGGACAGCGCGGAGAGAGGCGTTACGACGACGATGCCGGTCGCGCGGTTGCGGTTTCGGTTTGCGATGTCGTACTGACCCAGCGTCGTCTGCTCGCCGGCCGCCAGGATGTCGGTAACGTTGACCGCGCCGCGCCGCTGGCTGTACTCGTAGATGCCGCGCAGCGTGACGTACTTCATACCGGTCAGGTCGGCCGACACTCGTCCGAGGTCCTCGGTCGTGGTATCGATCCATCGGTCCAGCCGGTCGACGATCTCGCGCGTGTAGCCGGCCCGCACCCCAAAGAACGTGACCGGACTGTAGGAGGCGTCCGCATCGAATGTGTGTCGCGTAAAGCTCAACAGCTCGGTGGTCTGATTCACGCCGGGAGCCGCCGAGTAGTCATACGACACCGAATTGACGACCGTAAATGGCGCCGTCCGGTTGTCGTACTCGTATTGGCGGTACCGCGCGCTGAACCACAGCGGAGTGACCGGGCGCGACGTGAAGGTGAAGTTCATGGCCGTCACGTGCGCGTTCACGTCCGCCGTCGACCGCGGGAGCGCCGGCGACGGGATCGCCGAGTTGATCGTGAACGGAATCAGCGGGTCGTTGTTCGACAGCATCCCGTACGAGATGAACCCGGTCACGTGGCTGCGACCGGGCAGCTGATTGAGGCCGGCCGACAGGCTCACCGTGTTCTGGTTCGTGTTCGGGTAATAAGCGATGCGGCCGCTCGCCGGGCCGAGCGTCGCCGAATCGGTGACGCGGAACGGGTTGCTCCAGGTCAGCGAGCCGATGTTGTTGCGGAAGAACGAGCCGTCGTAGCCGAACTTCGCAAACGCCTGGTTATTGCCGTACTGCAGCGACGTGCCGAACTCGGTCGTCCTCGTGTCGAGCGGCGCGGCCAGCTCGTCGGGGACACCGCTGAAGCCGAAGCCGAGGGTCATGGGCTGGCTGCCGTCGCGCTGCGTGTTCTTCGCGGTGACGTTGAAGTCGAGTTCAGGCGTGACGTTGTACAGCATCTTGAAGTCCGCCACGCTGCGCTTCGTCTGCAGGTCGAACGCCGACGCACCGATCAGCGCGGTGTTCAGCGCCGATGTCTTCTGCGTCGCGTTCTGAACGGACGTCTGGATCGCCGACGGGATCGTCAGAACCCCGGGCGACGTCTGGGAGT
>DASQHH010000959.1:0-5989 GCA_035632195.1 Vicinamibacterales bacterium | reverse complement strand
CAGCGACTTGAAGATCGTGACGTCCGTGTCGCTGCGCCTGCCCTCGACAGGTCCGGGGGCCCCTGCCCCCCGGACGGCGCCGTCCACGAGCTCGCCGATCTCCGCGACGATGTGTCCGGCGGAAATGCGCCCTTCTTTGATGCCGAGGACGACGTCGCCCGACTCGACGAGCGCGGCGGCGCGTGAATCGACGAAGAGGCGCGCGCGGGCCACGAGCGCCGGATCCATCTCGCGCTGCGTGGGACGGCATGCGCCGACCGAAATGACGTGCGCGCCCGGCTTGACCCAGCCGTTCTCGAGCACCGGCGACGGCGACGAGGTGACGAGCACGATGACGTCCGCGCCGACGACCGCCTCGCCGGCGTGATCGACCGCTGTCACTGTGACCGGCCCGTCCGCGTGGCCGGCAGCGAAGCGATCGCGGTGCGCCTTCGTCGGACTCCAGACCGTGGCCTGCCGCAGACGATGGATCCGCGACAGCGCTTCGAGATGGCTGTGCGCCTGGACGCCGGACCCGATGATGGCGAGCGACGCCGCGGTCTTCTTCGCCAGCAGGCGCGACGACACGGCTGACACCGCGGCGGTCCGCGCCTCGGTGATGTAGCGGCCGTCCATCAGCGCCTGCAACGCGCCGGTTTCCGGATCGAGCAGCATGATGGACGCGAGATGCGTGTGCAGTCCGCGCGCGGCGTTGCCGCCGAAGACCGTCACCAGCTTCGCGCCCAGAGCGGCGCGCTCGGCTGAAGCCTTCGCGCTCCTTCCGGGCGGGCTTGCCTCGCCGAAGTTCGCGCTCGCTTCGTTCGCGCGAACGAAGGCGGGCATGGTAGCGTAAAAAGCTTCATCCCCCTTGACGCTGATGACCGACCGGACGGGCTGCGTGACCTGTCCCGTCGAGAACTTCTGCAGCGCGGACGACATCGTCTCGATGAGGTCGTCCATCGTTAACACCGCTTTTACGTCGGATTCGGTCAGCAGCCTGAAGCGCATACCGTGACTGTACAATGACTCGCCCGCCTGTCAGGACCCGATGGACGTGACGCTTCGTCCTGCCGCCGTCCGCGCCTGTCTGCTGATGTTCGCCGCCGTCTGCGCGCGCGGCGTCTCGGCGCAGTCGAATGCTGTCGATTTGGTACTCGACCCCGGGCGTCCTCTGCGCGTCGCGCTCGACGAGCGCGTCGTCGTGCGCCGCGAGGGACAGCCGGTCACCGGCACGCTCGTCGACGCCTTGTACGCCTACGACCGCGTCGTCGTCCCGGCCGGCACGATGGTGCTCGGCCACTTCGCGCGCCTCGACGATCCGCCGCGCGTCGATCGGATGCGCGCGATCGCCGGCGGCGACTTCAGTCCGTCGCACATCGTCACGCTGCAGTTCGACGCGTTCCTGATGCCGGACGGCCGCCAGATCTCCTTCGGCACCGTGGTCACCGGAAGCACCGGGCGCGTCACGCTGAAGATGGCGGCGTCGGCGCCGGGCGAGCCCGGGGACAGCGACGACAAGGCGGACGAGGGTCGTGGGGTGACGGCGGCGGCGAAGGCGCGCGCGCAGGAACAGGTCGACCGCGCGAAGGAAGAGGCCGCGCAGCTCCGGGATCGGATCAAGAACGCGCGCGAGGAAGCGGCGCAGAAAGCCCGGCAGACGCTCGACGCGATCAAGGCGCCGGGAAAGATGGCGCGTCTCCGCGACGCGGCGGTCAACCGCCTGCCGTACCATCCGCAGCAGCTCTCGAAGGGCACGGTCTTCGAGGCGGAGCTCACGACCCCCGTGCGTCTCGGCGCCGCCGGGCCCGTTGAAGCGGCACCGGCCGGCACGCCGCCGTCGGCCTCCGCCATCCTCAACGCGCGCCTGGTCACGCCGCTCGACTCGTCGAAGACAGCGCGGGGCAGCGCGGTCGAGGCGGTGTTGACCGAACCGGTCTTTTCGGACGATCACCGGCTCGTGCTGCCGGAGGGTACGCGGCTGCGCGGCGAGGTGACGCGCGTCAGCGCGGCTCGGCATCTGCACCGCAACGGCCAGCTGCGCTTTCTCTTCGAGACCGTCGAGCCCCGCGACGGCGCGCCGTTCGCGCTGCTCGGCTCGATGTCGTCGGTCGAAGTCGGCGACGGCAACGACGTATCGGTCGACGACGAAGGCGGCGCGCGCGCGTCGAGCTCGAAGACCCGATTCATCGCTCCCGCGCTCGGCCTCCTCGCGATGCGTGCGTCGCTCCGCCACCACGAGCGCGAGATCGACGGGGACGCGGACGACAACCTCGGCCCGAGGCCCGGCGGCGGCCCCGTGACGTTCGGCATCGGCGGCTTCCTGGGGTGGAGCATCGCCGGCGCGGCGATTGGCCAGGTGTCGCGGCCGATCGCCATCGGCCTGACGGCCGTGGGCGTCGGGCGGTCCGTGTACTCGGCGGTGTTCGGCAAGGGACGGGACGTGAACTTCCCGGCCGACACGAGGATTCAGATCGAGCTGTCGCCGAAGACGGCTGCGCCGGCGCGATGATGCTTCGCCTCGTCGCGTGCGCCGCGGCGCTGGCCGCGGCGGTCCAGCAGACGCCCTTCCGCGCCGAGACGCGGCTCGTCGTGCTGAACGCGACGGTCCGCAACGACCGCGGCGAGGTGGTCCCCGGCCTCGAGCGCGGCGCCTTCACCGTCTTCGAAAACGGCAAACCGCAGCCGATCACGCTCTTCCGCAGCGACGACGTCCCGGCGTCGATCGGGCTGGTCATCGACAACAGCCGCAGCATGCGGACGAAGCGCGCGAAGGTGGAGGCGGCGGCGCTGGCGTTCGCGCGCGCGTCGAATCCGCAGGACGAGCTCTTCGTGCTGAACTTCGCCGACCGGCCGCGCATCGACGTGCCGATGACGGCCGACCGGCAGACGCTCGAGAACGGCATCGCGCGGGTCGATTCGATCGGCGGCACGGCGTTGCGCGATGCGATCGCGCTCGGCGAATCGTACCTGGCGGAGCACGCGTCGCGCGATCGGCGCGCGCTGCTCGTCGTCACCGACGGCAAGGACAACGCGAGCGAGATCTCTGCAGACGTGGTGACCGCGGGGGCGCAGCAGCGCGGCGTCGCGATCTACGCGATCGGCCTGCTCGAGGGCTCCGACCGGAGCGACCGGAGCGCGCGCCGCGATCTCGAGCGCATCGCGGAGGCGACGGGCGGCGCGTCGTACTTCCCCCTCGTCATCGATCAGATGGGATCGGTCGCGCTGGAAGTCGCGCGGCAGATTCGCTCGCAGTACACGATCGGCTACACGCCGCTGAACCAGGCGCTCGACGGGACGTACCGCCGCATCAAAGTCACCGTGAAAGGGCCGCACGCGAGCGGACCTTTCAGGGTCGTGACGCGCGGCGGCTACAGGGCCGTGGCGTCAGACGCGACGAGCCGCTCCGGCTCCTGACACCGCACCGCTTCCCGAATCGTGTTGGCGTGGATCGCCACGATCGCGCCGACGTCGCGCGCGTAGCCGCCGGCCATGACGACGACGACCGGGACGCGGTACGCGCGGCAGGTGTTGAAGACGAAATGGTCGCGCGCCCGGAGGCCGTCGATCGTCAGCTTCAGCCGGCCCAGACGATCGCCCTCGTACGGATCCGCGCCCGCGAGATACCAGACGATGTCGGGCCGATGGCCGCCGAGGACGAGGGGCAGATGCATCGCGAGCGCGGCGAGGTAATCATGGTCGCCGACGCCGTCGTCGAACTCGACGTCGAGGTGGCTCTTTTCCTTGCGGAACGGATAGTTGTTACGGCCGTGGAAAGAAGCGGTGAAGACCGCGCCCTGCTCGCGGAAGATCGCCGCGGTGCCGTTGCCCTGATGGACGTCGCAGTCGACGACCACCGCGCGCGCGATCAACGAATCGCGCAGCAGCGCCGACGCGGCGACCGCGACGTCGTTGAACACGCAGTAGCCTTCGCCGTGGTCGCGGTACGCGTGGTGCGTGCCGCCGGCAAGATTCGCGGCGATGGAGTGGCGCGCGGTCGGCTGAGGCCTTCGCGCTCCTTCGATCACGGAGAGCGAAGCAGCCAGCGTCGCCCCGACGGATCGGCGCGAGCGCTCGACCATCTCGGGCGACCAGGGGAAGCCGATGCGGCGCTGCTCGTCGGCGGTCAGTCTGCCGTCGCGGACCGCTTCCACGTACGCGGCGTCGTGGACCAGGCGCAGGTCGTCCCAGCCAGCCGGTTCGGCGAGGTGCAGTTCGTCGCGCCGCAGCAGTCCTTCCGCGAGCAGACGCTCGCGCAGCATCCGGTATTTCGCCATCGGAAAGCGGTGGTGCTCGGGCAGCGGCAGCACGAACGTGTCCGAGTAGAAGGCCTTCACTGCGGTACAGTGTAGTTGTTGCGCAGTACGATGCAGCGCAGCCCTTCAGGGCTGCCTTCCGCTGAACCATGCTCACGCTGAAAACAATCGACGCGCACGCGGCAGGCGAGCCGTTGCGCCTCATCGTCGACGGGTTTCCGTCGCCGCGCGGCGCGACGATGCTCGAGAAGCGCGAGTGGGTGAAGAAGCGGGCGGACCACCTGCGCCGTGCGTTGATGCTCGAGCCGCGCGGCCATGCGGACATGTACGGCGCGATCCTCACCGAGCCGGTCACCCCCGGGTCGCACGCCGGCGTGCTGTTCATGCACAACGAGGGCTACAGCACGATGTGCGGGCACGGCGTCATCGCGGTGACGACGATCGCTCTCGAGCGCGGACTGATTACGCCCGGCGGCGACGGCTGCTCGATCGTCTATGACTCGCCTGCGGGGACTATCCGCGCTCGCGCGCAGACGGCCGGAGTTGGACGTGCGGGAAGCGAGTCCACAGAGGAGCGCGAAGGCTTCAACCTGGCGCGCGTCGAAAGCGTGGCGTTTCAGAACGTCCCGTCGTTCGTGCTGCATGGGGGACTGGACGTCGACCTCGGCTCGCGGCGCGTGCGTGCGGACGTCGCGTTCGGCGGCGCGTTCTACGCGATCGTCGACAGCGAGGCGGCGGGCCTGCCGATAGACGCGGCGCACCTGCCGGAGCTGCGGCGCGTCGGCATGCAGATCAAGCACGCGATCGAGGCGCGGCACGCCATCGCGCATCCGCTCGAAGGCGGACTGAAGGGCATCTACGGGACGATCTTCACGGGGCCGCCGTCCGACGCGACCGCCGACCTCCGCAACGTCACGATCTTCGCCGACGCCGAAGTCGACCGCTCCCCGTGCGGGACGGGCACCGCGGCGGTGATGGCGGTGGTCGATGCGATGGGCCTGCTGGCCGAGGCGCGGCCCTTCGTCCACGAGAGCCTGATCGGCACCCGGTTCCGGGGGCGCGTCGCCGCCCGGACGACGGTCGGCGACCTGCCCGCCATCGTCCCCGAAATCGAAGGATCGGCGTGGATCACCGGGGAGCACACGTTCCTCATCGACGACTCGGATCCGCTCAAGAACGGGTTTCGACTCTAATACGTCAAAACATGTTACCGTTAGGGACTTCCGTTTCTCTTACGCAAAGGAGTCTATGATTCGCAAGCTCGCCGCCATTGCCATCGCGGGCCTGATGGGCCACGCTGTGGCTGCACAGGCCCAGGGGACCGTGGGGACCGCGGGAACAGCGACGCCGACCTTCAGCAAGGACGTCGCACCCATCCTCTATAAGAACTGCTCGAACTGCCATCGCCCCGGCGAGATCGGCCCGATGCCGCTCATGTCGTACACAGACGCGCGTCCGTACGCCCGCGCGATTGCGACGCGCGTGCAGAACGGCACGATGCCGCCGTGGCATGCCGACGACCCGACGCACCAGAAGTTCTCGAACGATCGAAGCCTGTCGGAGGCCGATCGCGAGGTCATCATCAAGTGGGCGAGCAACGGAGCGCCGGAAGGCAATCCGAAGGACCTGCCCCTTGCGCCGAAGTTCGCGGACGGCTGGATGATGGGCACGCCGGACCAGGTCTTCACCATGCAGGAGGACTACCCGATTCCGGCCAGCGGAACGCTGGACTACAAGTTCTTCGAAATTCCGACGAA
>DASQHH010000958.1:0-2217 GCA_035632195.1 Vicinamibacterales bacterium | reverse complement strand
GGCGACCACCGCTTCGATGGCGTGATCGGTTCGCCGGTGCGGCCGAGCGCGATCAGACAGAAGGCGCGGTACTGCTCGATCGTCCGCGCCTCGTCGGCGGGACGGTCGGGCGGCAGCTTCGCGAGGACGTTCAGCGCGTCCTCGTAGGCGGCCGACGCGTATAACTCCCGCACCGACGCGAGCGAATCCTGATCCGCTCCCGCCAGCATCACGACGAACAGCAAGCTGGTGACCATACCGTCTGTCCCTCTTCGTTCGAGGTGCGGGGTGCGGGGTGCGTCGTCCGCTAGGCGTCGACGAACCCCGAACCGCGAACCCCGAACGTTATGGCTTTTTCCTCAAGTCGGCGCTGATGCGCGCCGGCGATTTCAGCGTGATCGTCACGCCCTGTTTCTGCTCGCCGAGCTCCGGATGACGGAACGTAATCTCGTGCGGACCGATCGGCAGCGAGACGTTGCCGAGCGGCGTCTCGCCGATCTTCGCGCCGTCGACGAACACTTCGGCCCACGGCAGGGCGTTGATCGACGCCGTGCCCGTCGGCCAGTTGAGCGCAATCGGCGCGACCTTGCCCGGCGGCACCTGGACGGTGCGTGTCACGTGGTAACCGAGCACGTCGTCCATGATCTCGAAGTCGTGCTTGCCGGCGGGGACCATGATTCGATCGCTGCGGCTGCTGCCGATCAGCTTCTTGTTCTCGTACAGCTGCAAGTCGACCGGCGCGGTGACGCTGATCCATCCCGAGACGGGCGCACCGTCGGCGGCCCTGAGCGGCACGACGAGCGATGCGGTGGCGCCGGCCTCGATCGTCACCGTCTGCTTCACGTTCGCGAGGTCGTTGGCGAGGACGACTTCGTGTTCGCCCGGCGCCAGCGTGTCGACGAGCACCGGCGTCACGCCGCGCGGCGTACCGTCAACGGTCACCTGCGCGCCTGCCGGATCCGTGCGGACCTGGAGCTGGCCGATGGCGGCAACCGCCTTCGGCAGCTCGACGTACTGCGACAGCTGAGCGCCGGCCGCGATCGCAATCGGGATCGTCCGGTTCTGCTGCCCCGCGGCGCGGAGCTCCACGGTATGCGAGCCGGCGTCGAGCGTCAGCGTCAGCGGCGTCAGTCCGCGCGGCGAATTGTCGACGACGACCTGCGCGCCCAGCGGATCGGACGAAATATTCAGCGTGCCGGTCGCCGGCGCCGGCCTGACGCCGAAGCGGTAGAACGCGGCGACGCCGCCGCCGCCGAGCAGCAGAATCATCACCGTCGCGACGAGCGTCCATTTCTTCCATCCGCCGCGCGACGACCCCTCGTCGTCGGCGTCGGACGGCGTCGCGCGCGGCGCGTAATGCGGCACGGCCCGAGGATCGGCTGCCTTGAAGGATCTGGTGTCGGCCATCGCATGCTTCCCTTCCTGCGCGGGCTCCGGTTCGTGTCTGCGCGCCGTTTCCGCGTGCGCCGCCGAGTCGTGTTGCGAGACCGCCGGCGGCGTTGTTCCGCCCGGCTGGCCCTTGAGCGTCGCCTTGGCCTCCGCCACCTTCGTGGCGAGCCCGCCCGCCGAGTAGTCGCCTTCGGCGGAGAGGATTCGATCCAGCTCCGCCCGCGCCTCGAGCGCGGACGCAAACCGCCTCTGCGGCGCCTCGTCCAGCATCCGCGACAGCCAGCCGCGCAGCGAAGCGGGCAGCGGTTCGCGCTCGCCGCGCGACGAGGTCGCCTTCGCGGCGGACAGCACGTCCTGGATGCCGGCGGGATACTCGTCGTCGGCCACGAGGCGTCCGAGGATCACCGACAGCGCGGTGATGCCGATCTGCGCCACGTCAACACGCTGGTCGAAACGCGGCAGCCCGGGCGACGGCGGCAGCACGACGCGCAGGTCTTTCCAGTACTGCTCGGGCGAGTAGCGCAGCTGCTCGAGCGCCGAGCCGAGCACGTACTCGACCATGATCACGCGGGCGTTCGGCGTGATGATGATGCGCTCGGGCGCGATCGCGCCGTGCGCGATGTCCTTCGCGGTCTCGTGCAGCACCGCGGCGCCCGACACGATCTGGCGAATCAGGTGCAGCGCCGTGTGGATGTCGATCGGCGGACGGTCAACCGTCTGCAACAGCGTCGAGAGCCGCACGCCTTTGACCGATTCCGAGACGAGCGCGAGGGCCGGCGGCGGCGCGCCGAGGCGGTCGACGCAGCGGACCCTCGAGTAGGAGCTGTGGCGGAAGTTGCTCAAACGGCT
>DASQHH010000957.1:0-1944 GCA_035632195.1 Vicinamibacterales bacterium | reverse complement strand
GGGCTCGGGGTCCCTGTCGTCTTCGACGTGACGCACAGCCTGCAGCTGCCGGGTGGCGGCGACGGCGTCACGGCCGGCCTCTCGCAGTATATCGAGCCGCTGGCGCAGGCCGGCGTCGGCGCGGGTGTCGACGGTGTGTTCCTGGAAGTGCACGACCAACCGTCACGGGCCAGGAGCGATGCGCAGAACGCGCTCGCGATCGACCGGCTCGAGCCACTGTTGAAGCGGCTCGTCGCGATCGACGCCATCGCGCGGCAGGCGGTGCCCGTTCATGGCTGACCTGAACTTCGCGCGCAAGGTGCTCGAGACCGAAGCGGCCGCGATCCGCGCTCTGGTCGGACGAATCGATGCGCGGTTCTCCTGCGCTGTCGAATTGCTTCGCAACTGCAAGGGCCGCGTGATCCTGACCGGCATGGGCAAGTCAGGCATCATCTGCCGCAAAATTGCCGCAACCCTGACGAGCACCGGCACGGCATCGTTCTTCCTGCACCCCGGCGATGCCATCCACGGCGATCTCGGCGCGATCATGACCGACGACGTCGTCGTCGCGTTGTCGGGGAGCGGAGAAACAGATGAATTACTGCGCCTCCTCGAGACGATCCGTGGGCTGGGCGCGAAGCTGATCGCCATCACCGGCGGCGCGAATTCGACGCTCGCGCAGGCGGCAGACGTGGCGCTCGACTGCAGCGTCACCGAAGAAGCGTGTCCGCTGAACCTCGTTCCGACGGCGAGCACGACGGCGGCGCTCGCGCTCGGCGACGCACTCGCGATGACCCTGGCGGTCGACAAAGGATTCCGGATCGAGGACTTCGCCAGTCGGCACCCCGGCGGCGCGCTCGGCAAGCGGCTGATGCGCGTCGAGGCGCTGATGCGCGCTGGGGATCGGTGCCCGACGGTCCGGACCACCACGAAAATGCCGGACGTAATCTACGAAATGACGAGCAAGAGCCTGGGAATGACGTGCGTCGTCGACGCCGCGGGCGCGCTTCCCGCGCTCGTCGGCATCATCACGGACGGTGACCTGCGGCGTCATATGAACCGGCCGGACATCCTCACCCTGACGGCCAGTGACGTGATGACTCGCAACCCCGTGTCGGTTCCGCGCGATACGCTCGCGGCCGAAGCGCTCTCGCTGATGGAACGGCGGAAGATCACCTCCATCGTCGTGACCGACGGCGATCAGTCGACGGGTGTCGCCGGCGTTCTGCACCTCCACGATTTGTGGGGACAGTGACGGCCACGGCGAAAGCAGCGCAGGTTTCGCTGCTGCTCTTCGACGTCGACGGCGTCCTGACCGACGGGAAGATCCTGGTGCACGGCGACGGCACCGAGAGCAAGCGATTCGACATCCGGGACGGCACCGCGCTCGTGTGGGCGCGCCGCGCGGGGCTGACGGTGGGCCTCCTTTCGGCACGCAGCTCGGCGGCAACCGATCAGCGCGCGAGCCAGCTTGGGATTACTCTTGTACGTCAGGGTGTGGCGAGCAAGCTGGACACTTACAGTGAGATCCTCCGCGATCTTCAGCTGACCGACGAGCGCGTCGCGTACATGGGCGATGACGTGCTCGACCTGCCGGTGCTGCTGCGGACCGGCCTGTCGGCCGCGCCGGCGGATGCGATGGAGGACGTGCGATCGCGCGTGGACTGGGTGAGCGGGCGCAACGGCGGCGACGGCGCTGCACGCGAGCTGGTCGAATTGATCCTGCGCGCACGGGGCTCCTGGACCGCGATTCTCGACGAGTATCTGGGCGAGGCAGCGCGCACGTAGATGGCCTCCTATGCGCCGCTCCTCGCTGCGCTCGTCGCCCTGCTGGCGGGACTCACCATCGGCAAGGCCTGGGAACGGTACAAGCTGCGCGACGGCAAATGGTTCGACCGGCGCCGCGCGCGCGAGTCGCCGCATTACATCCTGGGCCTGAACTTTCTGGTCGCCAATCAGATCGAT
>DASQHH010000956.1:0-6796 GCA_035632195.1 Vicinamibacterales bacterium | reverse complement strand
TTCAGCCGACCATTCGCGCGCGGTCGCGACGACAAGCGACGGCGCGCTTCCGGCATCGCGCGCGTCAGCACGCGCCAGATGCCACCGGTCGTAACGGCCGCGTCCGTCGGCGACGACGTTGCGGGGGACGTCTTTGACGATCAGGTCGTCGCGCCGCACGCCGAACGGCGCTTTCTTCCCGAGCGCGAGCTCGTGCGGATCCCACCAGACAATGGAGTAGTCGCCGAACGCATGTTCGCCCGGGCAGACGGTTGCGGGACCCGCCGGCTCGCCGTTCGGCCGCTCGAGCACGGTGTCTTTCGACTTGAATGGCGGACACCCGGGTCCGCGCCGCGCAGTTCGACGATCGCCTGCGGCGGGGTACAGCGCTCGATTGAGGGGACCGAACCAGCCGCCGTCCCACGCCTCGTCGCCGACCGCCGGGACGACGAGCAGATCGCGGGCGCGCGTGGCCGCTACGTACGCGAGCCGGATGCCCTCGGCTTCGTCGCGCGCGATCTCGTCGTCGCCGTGGTCGTGCAGTTCGCGCGGCGCCCAGCCGCCGATCTTGACGGCGCACAGGCCGGCGGCCGCGTCGAGATACCGGGCGGCATCCGCGCGGCTCATGCGGCACGTCATGTCCGCCAGGATGACGACCGGGAATTCGAGGCCCTTGGCCTTGTGGACCGTCATGAGCCGCACGCCGTCGCTGCCCTCTTCGAGGATCGGCGCTTCGGCGGCGTCCGTGGATACGGCGTCGCGCAGCTCGTCGATGAACCCGCGGAACGAGATGCCGCCGGCCGCTTCGTACTGCCGGGCGAGCTCGGCGACGTGCAGCACGTTGGCGAGCGCCTGCTCTCCCGCCGGACGGAGAATCAGTCCGACGTGCGCGCGCGTCTCGGTGAGCAGCCGTCCGATCGTGTCCGCGACAGGCCGGTAGTTGCGACCGCGGTGGAGCGTCTGCAGCGCGCGCAACGCGGACGCGATCGGCAGCAGGTGCTTGACGGGTTCACCGGTCAACGCCAGCTCGTCGCCCGCGTTGCCCCCGAGCTCCCTGGGAATCCGGAACGGGTGGAAGCGGCCGAACCGGTGCCGGAATTCGAGCAGGTGCTCGTCGTCGACGGCAAAGAGCGACCCTTTCAGCGTCGCGAACACGGAGAGCTCGTCGTCGGGCCACTCAATCGCCGACAGCGCCGCGCGGATGGTCTCGACCTCCTCGCGGCCGTGAAACGCCTTGCCGCCGACGAGCAGGTGCGGGATGGCGCGCGCCTCGATGGCGTCGATGTACTCGCGCGTCATGTCCTTGTCGAAGCTGGTGAAGCGGCGGAACAGAATCGCGATGTGCCGCGGCTGAATGCGGACGCGATGGCCGCCCTCTTCGACGGTCCACTGCTGATCGGCGGAACGCTCGTTGTCGGGGTCGAGCAGCCAGTGGACGAACGCGCCCACCGCGTCGGGCAGCGATTTCTCAATCGCGATCGCCGACGCGCTCAATCTCGCGCTGCGCCCGTACGGCTCCGGCACCGGCAGCGCGACGATCGCGGGCTGCGTGTCGTGCGCCGCCCGGCTCTCCTCGAGCGGAATGTAGTCGGCCTGCAGCGTCCGCACGTCGCCGGTCATCACGTCGCGGAACGCCGCATTGACGAACTTCTGGATGGGCGGCACGGAGCGGTAGCTCTTCGTCAGCTGCAGGAGTCGCGCGCCCTGCGCCTGCAAATCGCGGCTCACCTGCCAGTAGGTGCCGACGTCGGTGCCGCGGAAGCGGTAAATCGACTGCTTCGGATCGCCGACGATGAAGAGCTTGCCCGGTTCGCCGCCGGCGAGCTGCAGCAGGATTTCGGCCTGCACGGGATCGGTGTCCTGGAACTCGTCGACGAAGACGCGCGTGAACTTGCGCTGCAGGTAGCTGCGGATCGACGCGTCGCCGCGAATCAGATCCCGCGCGCGCTCGAGCAGGTCGCTGAAATCGAGAGCGCCCGCGGCCTGTTTGAGCGCTTGGTAGCGGTCCGTGGCTCCCGCGAGCTCCTGCTGGAGGGCTGCGGCGAGATCGGCGTCGGCATCGAGGCGAAACTGCTGCAGATCGGCGAAGAGCCGATCGCGCGCGCCGAGGACGTCGGTTCGCGTCGCAACCGAGCTGTACTTGTAGCCGCTGCCCTTCCGGGTGCGCGAGAAACCGCGGTCGCGCGTCAGGTCGACGAGCCTGGCTTCCCACCCGTCGAGGTCCTCGTGGCCGAACGACTGCTCGAGCGCAATCTGACGGCTGATGCGCCGCACGGCGTCCGTATCGGCATGCAGGTTGTCCCGCGCGTTGATCGGGCCCGCGGTCAGCTCGGCCAGGCGATGCAGCGCCTCGATGTGCCGCTCGACCTGCGCGCGCCGGTCGAACGGGGGGCGCGACCAGGGCCGCGGAAAGGCGCGCCACTCCGCGAGCGTCCGCCCCGCATTGCGCAGCCGATCGACCGGACCGTTCTCGTTCCGCTCGCCGAACACCGGCATGCTCGTCCGGCGCAGCGCGCGGCGCAGTCCGCCTGGCGGATCGGTCAGCGCCTCTTGCAGCCACGCCGTAAATGCGCGCGCGTAGAGACGGTCCGCCTCGGGCTGGGTCAGCACGCGGAAGATCGGATCGACCCGCGCTTCGACCGGCCGCTCGCGAAGCAAATCGGCGCAGAAGCCGTGAATGGTGTTGACGTGCGCCTCCTCGAGCTTCGCCAGCGCGGCATCGAGCAGCCCATTCGGCGACTCCGATCGTTCGTTTTCGAGCCGCTCGCGCAGCCGCAGCTTCAGCTCGCCGGCGGCTTTCTCGGTGAACGTCACGGCGACGATCTCCTCGATCCTTGCGCGGCCGCCCTTCAACACCTCGAGGATTCGGTTGACGAGCTCCGTCGTTTTTCCGGTTCCGGCTGCCGCTTCGACGATGAGCGTGGAGTCGAGATCGGTGGCAATGGCATGGCGCGCGTTGAGATCGGTCGGGACGCCCGTCATCGCATGGACCTCAGCGCGTCCAGATCGGCGAGCCTGTCGGCTGCCTTGCGCCGCACGCGCTCGTGTTCACGCGGACCGCAGACCGATTTGAAGTCGCACCACCCGCACGTACGGTCGTCTTTCGGCGCCGCGGGCAGGAAGCCGAGCTCGACCGCGCGATCCACGATCGCGAGCACCTGGAGCCCCTGCGCGCGCGCGTAGCCGTCGATGCGAATCGAATGGTCGACGAATCCGCCGACGGTCGTCGCGTAGAAGAGGCGCCCGGTCTCGACCGGCTTGCCCAGCGCCTTCTCGACGGCCACGCTGTACAGCACCGGCTGCAGCATTTCGCCGCCGCCGACGATGAGGTCGGGGTTCGAGCGGTTCTTTCCGGTCTTGTGATCCGTCACTCGCACGACATCGCGCGACGGATCGCGCTCGACAAGGTCGACGGATCCGCGCAGCAGATAGCCGTCGCCGACGGTGACCGCTTCGGGCAGGCTGCGCGGGTCGCGGCCTTCATCGCTCAGCCCGAAGCTGAACTCGAAATACTCGGGGTGCCAGGCCTCCTCGTCCGCAATCTTCTGCACCCAGATGGCGAGGTCGCGGCGGAGCTCGTCGATCTCGTCGCGCCAGACGCGCTCGATCGCCGGCGCGAGCTTCTCCGCATATTCGGCCGCCACGCGATCGAGCGCGTCGTTCAGGACGGCGAGTGCCCCTTCCACGGTCGAACGCCGGATCGGCAGCGCGCCCTCGGCCTGCATCGCCCGATAAAACTCGGCCTGCGCGCTGTGGAACAGACTGCCGCGCGTCAACGGATCCATGCGTGTCAGCGGCTCCGGCTCGTCCCACGGCTCGAGGCGGTAAATCGTCGACAGGAGGAACTGATACGGACACGTCGCGTAGCGCTGGAGCGCCGAGAGCGAGTAGGGGCGCCGTCGCAGCCGGTGGCTGTCGATCGCCGTCTGCAGCGCAGGGGCGGCGCGGATCAGGCCGTCGCTCGTCGACCACTTGCGCTCGCCGCGCGCCCACCGGCTGCGCACCGACCGTCCGAGCGAGGCGTTCAGGTCGAGGAGGTAGTGGGCGTGGCCGCGCACGGCGGCGGGATTGTCTGAATCGAGCAGCTGACGCAGCGTCGCGAGATCGTGTTCGAGATCGTCGATTGCCCGATCCGGATCCTTCGGCGCCGGCCAGGCGAGACGCGCGCCGCTGGCGCCCGCCGCCTCCTTTTCAAGCTGCCGGTAGTCCGGAAGCCTTCCGGTGATGGCGCGCACGACGTCGAGGGCGTAGAACGATGGCACGCGGGCGCGCGTCTCGGCGACGTCGATCCTCGGATAGGACAGATACAGCCGATCGCGCGCCGCGCCAATCGCGAGCGTGAGCAGCAGCCGCTCGGCTTCGGTCCGTTCGTCCAGCCGGACGAGGCGCCCGGAAATCGATCGCCGCCGTTCGTCGAGCAGCAACGGATCTTCTCGCGGACGCTGCGGGACGACTCGCTCGGCCAGCCCCGGCACGAAGACGACGCGGAAGCTGCGCCCCCGCGCCTGGTGCGGCGTCCCGACGAACACCCGCCCGTAGCGCCGCGCCGGCGGCTCCCAGTCGAGCGTCGCCAGCCGATCGTGGAGCACGTCCCGCGCCTCCTCGAGCGATACGGGCCCCACGCCGGCCATCGGTCTGAGGTCGGCGAGCGTCTGCAGGACACGCGTCGGCCGATGCAGCACGCGCGACGCGAGCGCCGTGAAGCGATCGAGCCAGCCGCCCCACGCGTCCGCGTCGGGCCACGCGGCGAGCTCGTCGACGATCGGCAGCGCAAACCGCCGCAGGTGGACGAGATTACGCAGATCGCGCTCGTACCGAGCGATCAGGCCCGACTCCGGCTCGTCCCGCCGGATCTCGTCGATGCGGCAACGGTAGTCGTGCGCCAGTCCCTCGAGGCGGCGTCGCCACCGCGCGCCGCCGTCGGCGCGCGTCCGTCCGCCGACCACGGCCGACTCGACGATCAACTCCTCCCACTTCCAGGGCGACCGCAGCGTCCCGGCCACCACCGCTTCGTCGTCGGTGTCGATCGCCTCGCCGGGGGTCTGAGGCGTCTCTGAGGCGGGCCTCAGAGCGGTCTGAGGTATCTCGGCCCCTGTCAGGAGGGCGTACGCCTCGTCGACGGGGACGATGGCCTCGGGTTTCCGATGTTCGCCGACGCGGGGCACCTGGCCCAGCGACAGGTACTCGTCGAAGCGTTTTGCCGACAGCCCCTCGGCGGCGCACGACAGCAGCGCGATGAACGCGCGGCCGGCCGGATCGGGACGCTCGGTGCCGCGGTCGAAGTACACCGGCACGTCGCCGCGGGCGCATGCATGCTCGAGCAGACCAGCGTACTGCTGGGGCACGCGCAGGAACACTGCCATCTCGTCGAACGGAACGCCTCTTCCGGCCTCGTCCAGGACGCGCCTGACGATCTCGACGGCCTCCCGTCCTTCGCCAGGCGCGGAAAACAGCGTCACGTCGCCGGCCGGCTGGCGCGCGGGCGGACGATCGTCGCTGAACACGTAACGGCGCAGACAGGACAGATCGGATGTCGGATGACCGACGTCCTCAAAGCGGTCGAGGTCCTCGATCGCTGCGCCGAGCCGTTCGAGCGCCGCGGCCGCGAACGTGTCTCCGAACGGAACGGTCGCCAGCACGTCCGGCGAACGCGCCACGAGCGAGGCGACGAGCGCTTCCTCCGCCGCCGAATCGAGCGGCACGTCGAGCAGGACGGCGGGCAGCGTCGCCAAATGCGCGCCGCCGGCGCGGACGTGCGCGGCGGCGCCGTTGAAAATCGCCGCGCGGTCGTCGACCGCTGCCGCCTCGAGCTGCGTCTCGACGCGAGCGAGCAGGCGGGCCAGATCGCCGACCCCGCGCTGGTGGTCGAAAGCGCCCCCGTGCAGCCCGTCGGGCCGGATGCCGGCAAGACGCAGCTCGTGAATCGTGCGGGCGAGCGCCTTCGGAAAGCCGGGCATCGCCGCAACCGGCAGGAAGTACGACAGGTCGCCCGCACCAACCGCCTCGAACACGGCGCGCGCGGCGATCGCCTCGGCGCCCGCCTGCGTGCCGACCGCCCGGCTGGCGCCGTCGGCTCCGCTGCGCGCAATCCGCGCGGCCAGCTCGATCAGGCTGCACCGCGTCAGTCCGAACGTTGCGCCCTTTTCGACCGCGATTGTGCGGACGAGGTCGTCAGCCGCGCCGCGCGATGCGCCGACGACGAGCATCTCGGAGCCCGGACGCGAGGCAAGGTTTGTCAGGAATGTGCGAGCGGCGTCGAGACGCGCCGCCGCGGATCTGGATGTAACCGCTCGAAGCATGCACTCACCCCCGGTCGCCTTGCCGGGTTCACCGACGCCGACGGCGCCACGCCATCGGTACCGCGGAGAATAGCACTTCTGTTGTCTGGATGGACTATTGAGCGCGCCCGGCGGGCGTGTTTACAATGTCGATTCCCATGCCAAACGACGTCACGGTCATCATCGCGCGCGCAGACCAGGTTTCGGCCGTCCGTGCGGAGCGCGCCGTCCCGGGTTCTGTCGTGTATTTTTCAGACGCGAACCTCGCGTCAGCGCTCGACACCATCCGGACGCAGTCGCCGAAGGCCATCGCCATCGAATCGCAGTTCGCGCAGAGCGGCGCCGGCAAGGCGTTCATCCAGCGCCTTCGCGGAGTGGCGCAGGACGCGCAGATTCAGCTGCTGACCAAAGGCGCCGGCGGCTGGACGATGTCGTCCGCCAATGGCGGCGCGGCGCCCGCGGCTCCTGCCGAACCCGAGCTCGGAGGACTCAATACCCGCCGCGCGCCGCGGTACCTGGTCGTCGAGCCGGCGGACGCC
>DASQHH010000955.1:0-2776 GCA_035632195.1 Vicinamibacterales bacterium | reverse complement strand
TTCGTCGGACACGGAGTTCGGTCCGCGACAATCGGCGGCGCCGTGGGACTTGGCGTTGCGTTCTTGTCGACAGGCCTCCTCGGGGAGTGGCTCGTCGGAGTGGCGCCTAGAGACGCTGCGTCGTTCGTGACCGCGGCCGTGCTCGTGCTCGGGGCAACCGCCGCCGCGAGTTACCTGGCGGCGCGGCAAGCAAGCCGGACGGATCCGGCGTGCTCGCTGCGCGAAGGATGACCGCCGACGGCGTCGACGCGCCGTCATCGTGCGAACAACACAGGAATGTCGATTGCGCACGACGTGGCGCCGGCCGCTCGCGACACAAATGCTGCCGTCGGCGACATGGCTGGGCGGTGACCGTCGCCTGAGACGCGCGGCGTCCGTTTATTGTCGTCCGTCGCTTTCGACGCTGACAGCCACGCACTCATGTTCATTCTTGCTGCTCTCATGCTCGGCGGTGTTGCATTCGCACCGGCCTGTACGCCGACGTCGGGCGATGCCCATGACATCCTGCGCCGGGTGGCGGAACGCGTGGGGCTGTCGGCGGCCGGGTCGCGGTTGTTGCACACTCGCGGATTCGATGTCGTCTCCAACGACTATCAGTCTGACCGGATGTATCCGCCGTACATCTCGTCCGTATCCAGCTTCGACAGCTGGTTCGTTCCGGCAACGGGCGTGGAACGAACATCGTCTCAAACGTCCATCGCCGGACTGAGTCTTGGGGACGGCACGACGATTGGCTCGACGCGCGCGTCGTATTTGTTGCGCGATACGGTTCTGACGCCGAGCGATCAGGTGCACTCGTCTCTTTTCGCCACCCGGCCGCTGAACGTGTGGGCGCTGCTCGACGACTGGCTCGCGTCGACCGACGCGACCGTAGTCGAACGATGCGAGTACCGCGATTATCCGCGAATCGTGTTGCGGCGCAGCGGCGGCCAAGGTCCCGAGAGACTCTTCGTCGACGAGAAGACCAGTTTCCCGGTGAAACTCGACCGAGTCGAGCCGCACTACCTGTGGGGTCAGGTACACGCCGAGTACGTGTATAGCACGTGGAGACGGCTCGGCGACGTCTACGTACCGGGCGTGAGCTTCCGGATGATGGATGGCCGTACCACCATCGAGCGCACCTTCGGGCCGACCGCCCTCACCGGCTCGGACAGCGCGCCCGCTGCGCGGGTGCCAGAGAGCGCTCCAGCGATGGGATACCCGTTGCCACCTTTTCTGGAACCGACGAATCCCGACACGGTGCGGGTGAGCGGCAACACGTTTCTTCTAAAGAATCGCGGATACACGGAGATGGTGTCGCTCGCGCGCGACACAGTCTTCGTCTTCGACGCCTCTCAGGGCGAGGCGCGCGCGCGCGAAGACTCGGCGTGGATCGGGAAGCTCTTTCCGGGCCCGCATCCCATTGCTGTGATCGTGACGGATCTGGCCTGGCCGCACGTCTCCGGCGTGCGATTCTGGGTGGCACGGGGCGCCACGATCATTGCGCACCGCGCGGCGAGATCGTTCCTGCAATCGGTGGTGGATCGACGATGGACCCTCGCGCCGGATCTACTGGAGAAACGGCGCCGTCCGATGCGCTTCGTGGGCGTGAACAGCACCTCGAAGCTGGCTGGGGGGGCGCTGATGCTCTTTCCTATAGATGGTATCGGCAGTGAAGTGGCGTTGGCCGCGTACGTTGCCAACGACCGGTTCCTCTGGGCGAGCGACTACGTTCAGAACCTGAATGCGCCGACTTTGTACGTGGACGAGGTCGTGCGCGCGGTGCGGCGAGTCGGGATCACGCCCGAGCGGGCCGCCGCCCAACACATGCGCCTCGTAGGGTGGGATACGGTCGCTCGGCTGGGACAGCCCCGATAGGGCGTGCCGTCGGTGATGGGCGGACGCGTCAGGCGCCAATGGTCTGGCGAAAAGCCGACGGCGTCTGTCCCGTGTGCTTCTTGAATACATCGTTGAACGTGGACTTCGACGCGAATCCCGCGTCCATCGCAAGCGCCAGCATCTTGAGTGAGCGCGCCTCACCCGCCCTGATGCGGCGCTGCACCGCCGAAACGAGACGTCGTCCGGACCGATCGGATCGGACCACTTGCCGCCGCGATGAGCGAATGCGGCTCGTCGGCAAGGGAACCGTCGCGGCCTGAGTGGTGCGCGGCTGGCCCAAAGGGCGGGGCGGGAAGGGGTTGTGCACGCCGCCGCCGTCCCGGCGCCAAACGATAACTGAACGATCACCGCGTCTTAACGTGCCGAACGTCGATTCGCTGTCGGGCGATGGAGCCGTTCACGCTTCAGCCCGGCCGCGATCTCAAATCCAATCACTCATCAATGCACGCACGCAACGGAGATCCTATGAGAAGAAGCGCCATCCTACTGACTCTTTTCGCCGCCGGTTTGACTGCCTGCTCAGCCGACTCGCCACTCCCGACGAGCCGGATGTCCCACCCTGGTAGTCTCATGCTGTCCGACATCGACCAGGCGGCCAACGCGCAGACGCTCGCTGACCTGCGCCAATTCACGGCATCATTTCACGATCTTGCTGCCGCGCAGGCCAAGGGCTACGGCCTCTTGACAGCGCCCCCGGCGACCGCCCAGGACGGCTGCATCTCGGACGCCTCGGCGGGCGGAATGGGATACCACTACACTCGCGGCAACAACCTGGCGGACGACGCCATCTCGCTGCTCGACCCCGAGTTCCTCGTCTACGCGCCGACGAATGCGCCGCGCGTGGACGGCGTGGCGCGAACGAGACTTGCCGCCGTTGAATACTTTCTTCCGTTCAGCG
>DASQHH010000954.1:0-2873 GCA_035632195.1 Vicinamibacterales bacterium | reverse complement strand
GGTCCTCGTCCTCGGCGTCCTCGCCTATCCCCTGGCGTGGGAGATCTGGACGAGCCTCACCGATTCGTTCGTCGGCAACTCGACCACCACGTTCGTCGGGCTGGCCAACTACGTCGAACTGGTCCGCGATCCGGCATTCTGGCGCGGCGCGGCGAACGCGATTGGGTATCTCGTGATTACGACAGTGCTGAAGCTTGCCGTCGGCGTCGGGGCGGCGCTGCTTCTGGCGCGCCCGTCCCGGATGCGGCCGCTCGCGTTCCTCGCGGCGTTTCTGCCCTGGGCCTATCCGTCCGGCCTCGCACTCGTGGGATGGTATTGGTTTATGATCCCGCCGCTTCACACGGTGTACTCGGCCGCGATGTCGGACGCCCGCTACTGGTTCGACGGCATCTTCGGCGACGGCACGTGGCGGTTTTCGACGCTCATCGTCTTCAACGCGTGGCGCGGCGGCTCGTTCGTCGGCGTCTTCCTGCTCGCGGCGCTCAACGGCATCCCCCAGGATCTCTTCGACTACGCGTCGCTCGAGGTCAAGAGCGGATGGCGGCGGTTCTGGTACGTTACGGTGCCGATCCTGCGGCCGTTTTTGGCGTTGGCGGCGTTCCTCGCCATCGTCAGCGCGGTGAGTGATCTCGGCAACGTCTATATGCTCTCGGGACTTCGGATTACCTATTCGGTGACGTGGACGGAGGCGTTCCAGCTCGCGATCATCGGCGGGCTGTGGGGCAAAGCCGCCGCGGAGGCGCTCATCCTCCTGCCCGTCCTCGGCGCCATTCTGTACCTCTGCTACCGTCTGTTCGAACCGCTCGAGGAGCTCGCGTGAAGACCGCGATTCGCCGGCGCGTCTCGAGCGGCATGCACGTCGTGCTGCTCCTGCTACTCGCCGCCTACAGCATCTTCCCGATCTACATGATGACGATCGAATCGTTGAAGACGGTCGAGGAGGACGTCTACGGCAGCCCGTTCATCGTCCGGCATCCCACGACGGAATGGTACGAGGGCCTGTTTGAAGAGCAGGGCTGGCTGTCGCATAAGGGCACCGTGATGACCAAGGTCGTGCCGTTCATGGTATGGGCGAAGAACACCGGCATCGCGTTTGCCTGGGCGCTCGCGCTGATCCTCGGCACGAGCCTCGCGGCGGGCTACGCGCTCGGCCGGCTGCGGCCGCCCGGATGGCGCGCCTGGCGGCGCCTCCTGCTGGCGACGTTTCTCGTGCCGCAGACGATCCTGTTTCTGCCCCTCTACCAGCTCGTCTACCACGCGCGTCTGGACGACAATTTAGGCGCCCTCGTGCTGACGTATCCGATGCTGACCGTACCGTTCTGCGTGTGGTTGTTCTCGGCGTACTTTCAGAAACTATCGCCGGACATCGAAGACTCCGCCTACATCGAGGGCGCGAGCCGCCTCACCGCGTTTTTTCGCATCGTCCTACCGATGAGCTGGCCCGTCGCCGTGGCCTGCGGCCTCTTCGCGCTCGGCGTGATCAGCAGCGACTTCATGCTCGCGGGCGTCTTCCTGCCGAACACATGGCATCAGACGATCGCCGTGGGCCTCGCAACGATGGACGTCAGCCTGGAGGATCTGACCGTCGTCTCCGGCGTCAGCCTCGGGGGCCTGCCGGTCCTGCTCGTCGCCGCGGCCCTCGCCACGACGTATGTACGCGGCCTCACCGCCGCGATGCTCGAAGGCGCCTGAACATCGCGGCCGTCATGAGCCGTCCGCGGCGGATCGGCATGATCACGCCCTCGTCCAACACGGTCGTCGAGCCGCTGACGGCGCGGATGCTCGAGCCGCTCGGCGACGCCGTCTCGCTGCACTTCACGCGGATCCGGGTGACGCGGATCGCCCTCGACGCGGGCTCGCTCGGACAGTTCGACGACGCGCCCATGGTGGAGGCCGCGCGCCTGCTGGCCGACGCGGGCATGGACGTGATCGCCTGGAACGGCACCTCGGGGTCGTGGAAGGGGCTCGACGCCGACCGCGCGCTCGTCCGGCGGCTCGAAGCGGAAACGGGGGTCCCCGCCACGACGTCGACCCTCGACCTCCTGGAAGCCTGCCGGGCGCTCGGCATCACGCGGTGCGGCCTCGCCACGCCGTATCTAGCGGAGATCCACGAGGCGATCCGGCGCGTCTACACCGCGGCCGGCCTCGAGGTCGTGGCGTCCGCCTGCCTCGGGGTCACGGTCAACAAAGAGTTTGCCGAGGTGCCGCGGCCGCGGGTGGCCGCGCTGCTGCGCGCGGTCGCCGTCCCGGACGCGGAGGGAATCGTGACGGTCTGCACCAACTTCGCCGCGGCGGCGGTGATCGACGAAGTGGAACGCGAGACCCGCCGGCCGGTCGTCGACTCGCTCGCCGCGACGGCGTGGCGGACGCTCCGGCTGGCCGGGATTCGCGCGCCGCTGCCGGGCTTCGGACGGTTGTTCGTCCTCGACTGAGGACCCGCCCCGGGAACCGGCGGCGGGGGCCGTCCGTCTCAGACCCGGTCTCGCGCGGCGCCCGCCAACTCGCGTGTGAGACCAAGGATCAACTGCGACGCGAGGCCGAGCATCGGCGCCGGCACACCCGCCTCGCGCGCGGTTTCCAACGCCAGGCCGGTGTCCTTGACCAGGATATCGAGCGACGTCCCGCGCGGGTAAGTGTCAAGCCACTCGCGGGCCACCGGCCAGTGCTCGACGACCCAGGTCGTGCCGGTGCAGGTGCGGAGGACGTTCCACACGGCTTCGGCACGCATCCCCGCGACGCCGGTCAGGTTCGCCATCTCGCGGGCGGCGAGGAGGCTGACGGTGAGCAGCACTTGGTTGGCCATCTTCACGGTCGTGCCCGCGCCCGCCTCGCCGACGTGCTCGATCTGCGTCCCCATCGCCGCGAGCACCGGA
>DASQHH010000953.1:0-4616 GCA_035632195.1 Vicinamibacterales bacterium | reverse complement strand
CGGCCAGGGCCACGAACGCGGCGGCGAGTGTACAGACGAGACGTCGCGACACTGAACCGGCCAGTTCAAGAAACCGGCCACCTGTGATCCATCGAGCGTGCGCAGCTCAGCTGTCAGGCAGCCCTCACGGTCAGGGACGGATCGACCGAAAACACATCAGCGCAGGACGTTCCTTGTGCATACCCGCGAATTTTCCCGGTTTTGCACAACGCGCGCTGTTTCCTCGCGACCGAGCCTCTATGCCTCTTCGCCGTCTGACAGTCGTCGCATTCCAGAAGCCGCATGGGAGCTGGGTCGCGCGGATTCTGGAACACGATATGTCGGCCGAGACCAGGACCCGCGACGCCGCGATCGATCTCGTACTGCGTCAGGCCCGGGCCCACATCGCGTTCGACATCCGACACGGCCGCGAACCGTTGTCGACGTTTGGCGCCGCGCCGATCGTGTTCTGGGATGCGTTTCACGACGGCGTCCCGATGCAGCTGCCGATCGCCGATTGCCTCGACGGCTATGCGCCCATTGAAATCCGGGTCGCAATCGCGCGCCGCCAACCCACCCGGCTGCGACTGGTGTCGATTCAGCGGACCGCTTGACGGGTGCAACCGCGGTTCAACCGATCCGATTGCGGCCTGAGTCTCGTGAGAGGCGCATTTTCTCGGCGGCGCGGTTGACCGTCCCCTCGAAAGGCTCGCCCGGCCGCTGTTCGACGACGCCGCCGGACACCGAAACCGAGCCGCGTCCCGCTGTCTGCAGGACCGCCCGCACGCGCTCCGCGATGGGCCGCGACTGAGCGGCGCCGTATCCGGACAAGACGACGAGGATCGAGCTGTGGGTCCATTGGATGGCGAGATCCGAGCCGCGGATGGCCTGCACGAACGTGTCAACGATGATCGAGACCGGTTCGAAAGAAGCCGACCGGAACTCGGCGGAGAGATCGACCTCGAGCAGAATGACGCTGAGCATGAGCCCTTGGCGTCGCACGCGCGCCAGCTCCCGCTCTATGGCCACATTGCCGGCCTGTCTGTCGAGAAGCACGGCTCGGATGGCGCCTGCAGCTTGCCGATCGTCGGCAGTGACATTCCTCGTCTGAGCGGCGTCCTCGGCAGCCGCGAGCGTCTGGAGCGCGGATTGGGTCTGCACCGTCAACCCGAGCGGTCGAGCATCGAACACCATGACGCTGCCGCGAATGGAACCGTCTGCACCAACGATCGGCACTGCGAAGAGATCTCCGTCAGCCGCGTTGCCTTCCCGAGAGGAGACGGGTCGACCCGATCGCAAGACCTCGTCGAGTACAGCGGGCATCGCGTCGACGATTGGTGGCCGTGCCGTCGCTGACGTCCAGGCCGTCACTGAACGGAGGCGCACCTCGCCGGGAGCCCGCATGAACACGGCGCTGCCCGGCACGTTGCATAGTTCCCGTGCGCGGCGGGACAGCTGGTCCATGGCCGCGGCCGCGGCGTCTCCATCGCCGGGGTCGGGTTCCGCGATCTCGTCGGCCGCCGGTGCCGCGCCATCGAGTGCCCTCGCGATCGCCGCGCGTATGACGTCAGGCGCGACCGATCCGCTCAGTATCCGGACGTCGCGTCTGCCGCTCAACCGGCTCATGGCGAATTCGCGGATCTCCCGCGACGGGGACCACGCAACGATGCGGACCCGGTCGCCGTCGATACGACCGAGCGCGTCGATGACGGCGAACCCTTGCCGGTCCGATAGCCCGAGGTCGGCGATCAGCAGGCGCGGCGGTCCGAATTGATCGAGCAGCCGTATCGCTTCGGATGCATCGTTGACGACCAGCGCGCCGACTCGATAGGGTCGTACGGCGTCCAGGCACGCGGCCGTCCGGTCGGCGCTTGCGTCGGCGACGATCACGTACGGCAGCTCGCTGGCGCGCTCGCCCCGGGTCGGTGAGACCGGTTGGTTGTCCATCGTCACGAGGGCGTCCCTGGCTCGCCATCCATCCGAACGCAGTTCTTGCCAGCGAGCTTGGCCTCGTAGAGGCAGCGGTCGGCACGGGCGATGACGTCCGCTGATGTATCGGAAAGCCGGCAGCACCCGATCCCGATGCTCAACGTCAGATCGTGGTCGCGGTCCACCAGTCGTCCGGACGCCGGCATGCGGCTTTGCGACGCGCACTGTCGGATGCGCTCGCCACACGCGGCTGCCGACGCCCGATCGATTCCGGGCATCAGGATGACGAACTCGTCGCCGCCGTAACGTGCGCACACGTCGAACACACGGACGACCGATCGAAGGACCCGGCCGATGAGATGAAGAACCGCATCGCCGGTCTGATGCCCGTGTGTGTCGTTGATCGCTTTGAAATCGTCGACGTCGGCCATGAGCACGGTCAGCGCGCCACCCGTGCGCCGCGCCCGTTCGATCTCCTCTCGAAGTCGTCCTTCCAGGTACGGCCGGTTGAACAGCCCGGTCACCACATCGAGACGGGCCTCGTGCGTCAATTGGCGCAGCCGGAAGTCGCTTCGAGCGGCCACGAGCGCAAGGGCCGCCGGCGCGCTCAGCGACCGCAGACGGTTCGCGTCCCGGCGATCGAACGGCGATCCGTCGGATTTGTCGGTGGCGCTAAGGACTCCGATCACCTGCGACCCCGTCCTCACGGGGACGGCCGCGAAAGAGAACGTCTTGTATGACGGGCGAAGGCTGGCGGTGTCCTGGATCCGGCGGACGTCCGACACGAGGATCGATCGGCCCGACGAATACACATGGCCCAGAATCCAGGAACCGGGCTCGATTCTGGCTCCCTGTGCCTTCGATCCCGCATCACCCTGCGTCGCGGTGACGACGAGGCGATCCTCCTCCGGCTTGTACACGGCGAGCGTGACCCGATCCGCTCTCAATGAATGCGACGTCTGTTCGACAATGCGGCGACAGACGCTTTCGAGGCTGCCCAGCCGGGTGAGGCGCCGAGTCATCCGGTACTCGTCCGCGAGCCAATTCTCCGCTTCCCGCCGCTTCTCGCGCTCGCGGACCGAGTGCCACGCATACGCAAACAGCGTCGCCTGAACTTCGAGCGCGCCGCTGGTTGTTGTCCAGTCGCCTCGCGCGAGGATAGCGGCCGAGAGTTCCCCGACGTTCACGTTAATGGCCGACCAGACGTCGGTCCCCGTTCGTAACAGTTCAACGGCGGAACGGCCGCTCGACGCGGCGGCGCGGAGCGCCAGCAGCTCGCCAAGCTGCGACTCCGGCGCGTCGCCATCGATCGGGCTGCGGAGAATCCAGCGGTTACCGGACCGTTCGAAAAGGCACACGCGTGTCTCGAGTGCCCGGGACAACTCGCGCGCGATGGTTTCCCGCGCGACGTGCTCTGTCAGCGATCCACAGACCAGGCTGGCGATGGCGCTGCAGTCGGGAATCAAGGGACGAGTCCGGACACACTAACGATTGTGTTCGACGGAAGTCAATGGCCGGCCCTCACCGTCGGACGAGCGAAAACGCGCCGTAACCCGGACGTCATTCCTCGACACGGGGGCTGCCGGCGGCTGAGAATACGCACGGATCTGCCGTGCCTGACGACACGCTTCGAGACTTCGCCGGCCGCGTCGCCATTGTCACCGGCGCCGCGCGCGGACTGGGCCGTGCGGCGGCCGCCCGCCTGCACGAGCGCGGCGCGTCCGTAGCCGTCAACGTGCGCGGCGGCGAACGGGCCCTTGCGACCGCGCGGGAAATCGGTGAAGGCGTGCTCGCTGTCGAGGGCGACCTCGCCGACGGCGGCGTCCCCGAGAGGATTGTCCGGCAGACCCTCGACCGGTTCGGCCGAATCGACATCCTGATCAACAACGCCGCGCTGCCGCTGACCACGCGGTTCGAGCAGATCTCCGCCGAGGAATGGCGGCGGGCGATTGAAGTCAACCTGACCGCGCCATTCCTTCTGATGCAGGCGGTGCTGCCGGCCATGAAGCGGCAGCGTTATGGCCGCATCATCAATATCTCGTCGACGGCCGGACGGATGGTGAGCACGCTCGGCGGCGCCCACTACACGACGTCAAAAACCGGGCTCCTTGGCCTCACCCGCGCCGCCGCGAAGGAGCTGGGAACGCACGGCATCACCGCGAATGCGATCTGCCCCGGCATGATCGATACCGAGCTCACGCGGGAGAGCGCGTCCACGGAGGTCCTCGACCGCCTGGCCCGGGGTTATCCGGTTCCTCGTCTGGGAACGGCTCTCGAGGTGGCCGATCTCATCTGCTTCGCTGCATCGGAGCGCGCCGGCTACATCACCGGCGCGTCGCTCGACATCAACGGCGGCGATCTGATGATGTAGCGCCACGCCGTGAAAGAAGGGACACGCGGTCTCGTCGCGCTCGCCGCTGGCCTTGCCGGCGGCATCGCCATCTCGCTGTCGCACAGCGAACGCCTTCTGGCTGTCGCCGACCTCGTCGCGCCGGTCGGGACGCTCTGGGTGAATGCCATCCGGATGACGGTGATCCCGCTCGTAGTGTCGCTGCTCATCACCGGAGTGGCGTCGGCGTCCGATATCTCGACGATCGGACGCATCGGTGGACGGACGCTCGCGGTGTTCCTCGCGATGCTCACCGGAGCGACGGCGCTGGCCATCCCTCTTGCCGTAGTGGTGTTCTCCTGGCTTTCACGACTCATCA
>DASQHH010000952.1:0-6294 GCA_035632195.1 Vicinamibacterales bacterium | reverse complement strand
GACAGATCGGTGGGTCGGTCTGCAGGAACGGGGCACGGGTGCGTGAAATGGCGACGCGCGCACGCGGTGGACTGGCAGCGACGTTGAAGAATCTCCCTGCGTCGAGCGACGAGCAGCGTCGCAAGGCCGGGTGGTACTATTCGCAGGAAACGCTCGCCGACGGGACGGAATTCTTCTATTTCCCCGTTCTCGTGATCAGTCACGGCGTGGTCGGACCGTTCACGGCCGCAATCTATGACACGAAGACCGGCACGGCGGTAGTCGTGCAGGCCGCTCTTCTCCAGATGTGCGGCGAGCAATTCGGCAAGGATTTCCACGATTCGGCGTTCTGCAGCGACCCGCGCAGCGCGCTGAAGCGCGTCGCCCAGGCGATTCGCGAGAGCCCGTCATGACCATGATTCTCGAACTCACGTCCGACCAGCGCGCGTTTCAATCCCGCGTCGAGCGATTCGCCTCCGACATCGTGGCGCCGCGCGCCGCCCTCATCGACAAGACCGGCGAGTATCCGACCGACGTCATGCATGCGGCGGCAAAGGAAGGGCTGTGTGGCGTCACCATCCCGAAGGCCTGGGGAGGTCTCGAGCTGGACTACGTCAGCTACGCGCTGGCCATCGAATCGATCGCGAAGGCGAGCGCGACGGTCGCGGTCGCGTTGTCGGTCACCAACTCGCTCGTCGCGGAGGTCATCGCCTTCGCCGGCAAGGACGCGCAGCGCAAGCGCTGGCTGATGTCCCTCGCCAAGGGCGACGCGATCGGCGCGTTCGCGCTGTCAGAGCCAGAGGCCGGCACCGACGCGGCGAACCAGAAGACGAAAGCGGTCGAGACGGCCGGCGGCTACCGCATCACCGGCCGCAAGGTCTGGGTCGCCAACGCGGAGGAAGCGGCCGTCGCGATCGTGTTTGCGTGCACGAGGCCCGGGCTGCGCGGACAGGGTGTCACGGCGTTTCTCGTGCCGATGGACGCGCCCGGCATCACGCGCACGGCGCGCGCCGATTCGCTGGGCGTGCGCGGGCTCGGGTGCATGGACCTCGACCTCGACGTGACGGTCGGCGCGGACCAGGTCCTCGGCCACGTGGACCAGGGGTTCCGGCTCGCGATGTGGGCGCTGCAGGGCGGCCGCGTCGCCATCGCGGCGCAGGCGCTCGGCATCGGCGAAGCATCGATCGCCGAGGCGATCGCGTACGCGAAGCAGCGCCAGGCGTTCGGGCAGCCGATCGCGAACTTCCAGGCGATCCAGTGGATGCTCGCCGACATGGCCACCGAGCTCGACGCGGCCCGGATGCTCACCTGGAAGGCTGCGGCCGCCAAGGATCAGCAGGAGAAGAGCACGGTCGAGGCGTCGATGGCCAAGCTGGCGGCGTCCGAAGCGGCGCACAAGGCCGCCGACAAGGCGATGCAGATCCTCGCGTCCGCCGGCTACCGCCGGGGTTCGGTCGTCGAGAGGCTGTTCCGGGACGTCCGCGCCACGGAGATTTACCAGGGCACCTCGGAAGCGCAGCGTATGATCATCGCCGCCAACGTGCTGGCAGTTTCATAGGAGGCCTTCATGTCGAGGAAGATCAATCGTCGTCAGTTCGTTCAGACGACGGCCGCCGTCGGGGTCGCCGCCGCCTCCGCCTCGAAACCCATGTTTGCCCAGTCGCCCACGATGATGACGCCGAAGAGCGTCAAGCCGTGCGTCGTCGCTTCTGCCAACGGCAACTCGTCGAAGGACGATGGCGGCGTCACGTGCGTGGCGCGCGCCTTCAAGATGATCACCGGCGGCAGCGATGTTCTGGACGCGCTCGTCTCCGGCGTCTCGATCGTCGAGCTCGATCCCAACCAGACCGGAGTCGGCTGGAGCGGCCTGCCGAACGCCGACGGCGTCGTGCAGCTCGATTCGTCCTGCATGCACGGACCCAGGCGGCGCGCCGGCGCGGTCGCCGCGATCGAAGGCGTGCGGACGCCGGCGAAGGTCGCCCAATGGGTCGCCGACGAAACCGATCATCATCTGCTCGTCGGCAAGGGCGCCCAGGATTTCGCGCGCTCGATGGGCATGAAAATCGAGGACGGGCTCATCAATCCAAAGGCGCGCGAGCTCTGGCTCGAATGGAAGCGTCGCACGGATCCGGAGCACTATCTCGATCCGAAGAAGCGCGCACAGGCCTGGTACGACGCCGGCCTGCAGATGGTCCGCGAAGGCCTCATCGACGCAGAGCACTTCTGGGGTACGATCAACTGCGACGGCCTCAGCCCGAAAGGCGAGATCTGCGGCGTAACGACGACGAGCGGACTGGCGTGGAAGATCCCGGGTCGGGCGGGCGATTCGCCGATCCTGGGTGCGGGCCTGTATGTCGATACGGAAGTGGGCGCCGCCGGCTCGACCGGCCGCGGGGAAGCCAACCTCTATAACTGCTCGTCGTTCCTGATCGTCGAGGAGATGCGGCGCGGCGCGCACCCGAAGGACGCGTGCATGACGGCGCTCCGGCGCGTCGCGAAGAACACCATCGAGAAGCGGCTGCTCAACGACAAGGGCAATCCGAAGTTCGGACTGAACTTCTACTGCCTGAACGCGAAGGGCGAGTACGCGGGCGTTTCGATGTACGCGAGCCGCTACGCGGTGTGCACCGAGAACGGACCGCACACGCTCGAGACCGAAGCGCTCTACGAGGGACGCGCGACCGACTGACGGCTAGCGGGCGATCCCCTTCGACTTGTAGTCGCCGGCGAGGCCCTGCGATTTGCCGCGCGGAACGCTGAGATTCTTCCAGCCCGCGCCGGCGAAGTGCTTGGCCAGAAGCACGATTTGTCCCACGTGCATCGACGTGTGGCCCAGCGATCGATTGAGCGCCTCGACGACCAGGAAAGCCTCGCCGCGAATGTGGACGGTGCGATCCAGGTCGTCGGGCTTCAACGCTTCGACGGCGCCGAGCGCGGCCGTCCAGCCGGCCTCCCAGCCCGCCATGAGCTGTGCGCGTGTGGCGCGGTCGGGCATCTCGAACTCGGAATCGCGGTGGCGATCCGGCTTCTCGCCGTCGCTCGTCAGAAAGTCGGTGAAGCGCGATCGCAGGTTTCCGCCCACGTGCTTGACGATGATCGCGAGGGTGTTCGACTCGGCGTCGTCGATGGCCGCGTGCAGTGCGGCGTCGTCGACCTGCGCGAGCGATTTCTCCGCCAGCGTCTTGAAATTCCGAAAAGTGCGGACGACGTCGCGGAGGTACGGCTCCCGTAAGGCATCCATGTCACTCGCCTCCTAGCGCCTCCAGGTCGGCCTCGTCTTTCGCGCGGCCGGTCTGCTTCGACAGACGGAGATCTTCCAAACTGAGATAGACCACTCGGACGCCCTCGATCTTGCGTTGGAGACGGTTGGCCCACGCCGGATCGAAGTGGAGTTTTCCTGCGACCGTAAGGATGTCGACTCGCGGATCGTCGCCAATGATCGCGAAACGGTTTGTGATGATATCGGCTGCGTCCAGCTCGCGCGCGATTCCGTAAGGCAGTTCCGACAGCGCCTCGAGCAGCCGCCGCATGTTCGCAAGATCCCTGGGGACCAGCAGATCGATGTCCTTGGTCGCACGCACCGACCCGTGGATTTGCGGCTACTCCCCCGGCGATCACGTAGCGCACGCTGTGCCGGTTCAGCAGACGGCAGAGCCGAAGAACGCGATTATCGGTACCAGGGGTTCCGTTGCGCACGCCGCCACCGCTCGTAGGCGCGAAACGATGAGAACGTCTTGACGAATGGCCGATACCGGTAAGGGGTCAGCGCGGCGAAGTCGGCAAACAGCCGTTCGGACTCGGCGAGGCGCGCTGCTGCGCTGCGCGGGACGCGCAGCGGCGGCCGCCGCCGGCGAATGCGTTGCGACAGGCGAGACACGGCCGATTATACCGCCTCTATCGAATCGCCTCGACGACCGCGCCGTGATGCAGCTCGAAGCGCGCCTGCACGGCGCCGGGGGGCCGGATGCCCGCCAGCTGCCAGTCGGGCGGCGGCGGATCGATCCACGCGTCGAATGGACGTCCCGTTTCCAGACGGATCGCGTCGCGCGCGAACACGCCGAATGCCTGTGTGAACGTCGGCTCGACAGACGGTCCGTCGGCGAGCACCACCGTGCCGTCGACAGCTCGATCGCGCAGCCGGCCGGCGACGATCGTCAGCGTACGCTGAGACAGACGCGCCGGCTCCACCCATCGGTCGTTTCGCGCGCTGTAGATCGGCGACAGCGCCACGACGAGCGCGCCCGCCGCTGCGCCGAGCGGCATCCACGCGCGCCGGGTGGAAGCCCCGGCCGCCGCTTCGGCCACTGCCGCGCACGCGATCGCGGCGCCGACCGACGGAAACACCGCGTAGAGGCTGGACCGCACCGGGAGGAACACCGTCAGCGCATAGCCGGCCGCGAACCAGCACGCGGCCGCGGCCAGCAGGCGCCGCCGGCTGGCGTCGAGCGCCGGCCGCGCGCCCCACAGGAGCAATGCCAGCGCCGCCACGGCGAGCGACGCCGTCACGCCTCGGTCCAGGTACTCCAGCGCGTTGCGCAGCACGGCCGCCGGCGCGAACGTGAACTGGTAATACGCCGGCGCCGTCCTCGGACCGATGGCTGCGGACTGCATCCGGACGATGCAGTACACGACGAGGGGACCGAACAGCGCCGCGGCCATCCGCCAGCGCTCCCGGCCGTGCAGTCCGTGGCCTTCTGGTATTGACAGCACTTCTGATCCCCGCATCAGCAGGACGACCCACGCGGTCAGGACGAACGGAAGGAGGACGGCTTCTTCCTTGGCTGCGAGCGCGCATGCGAGCGCAGCGGATGCGACGAGGTACTGCCGTCGAAGGGTCGCAGTCCCGGCAATCAATGCAAAGAGCGTCAGGCAGAGCGCGGTGCGTCCGCTGATCCAGATGACCGCCATGTTGATGCCGTGCGGATTGACCGCCCAGACGAACGATGCGAGCGCCGCGCCGTTCGCAGTCAGCCCCGCCGCGCGCCCGAGACGCCACAGCGCGAGCGCGCAGGCCATGTACAGCAGGAAATTCTCATAGCCGTACCATTGAGGATTGAGACCGTGCGCGGCGAAGTCGGCGGCAAAGGTGGCTGCGATCAGCGGCCGGAAGAAGTCCGAATGCGACGGCATGAGGCCGTCAGCCGGATGCGTCAGCGTCTGTTGACCCGCTTCAATCCAGTGGAAATCGTCCTTGACGAACCCGCGTCCGATGTCGGGGATGTACACGTAGGCCGCGAAGACGAGCCAGGCGGCGGCGAGCATCGCGGCGAAGCGACGCTCGGAGCAGCGACGCTCGGCTGAAGCCTCGCGCTTCATCTATATCTATCCGAGGACTTGCTTTGCGATCGTCTGCAGCTGCAGGTTCGACGTGCCCTCGTAGATTTGTCCGATCTTCGCGTCGCGGTACAGTTTTTCGACGGGGTAGTCCTTCACGAAGCCGTAGCCGCCGAACAGGTTCACCGCGAGCGACGTCACGCGCTCGGCGACCTCCGACGTGAAGATCTTGCACATGGCGGCCTCCGCCAGGAAAGGCTGCCCCGCATCGCGCAGACGCGCCGCGTTGTAAACCATCAACCGCGCGCATTCGACGTCGGTTGCCGCCCGTGCCAACTGGTGCTGGACCGCCTGGAACTCGGCGATCGGCTTACCAAACTGGCGGCGTTCCTTCGTGTAACCGATCGCGTGCTGCAGAGCCCCGTGCGCGAGGCCGAGCATCTGCGCGCCGATGCCGATGCGCCCTTCGTTGAGCGTTTCGATCGCGACTTTGTAGCCCTTGCCGGCCTCGCCGAGAATCTGGCTGCGCGGCACGCGGCACTCTTCGAAAATCAGCTCGCACGTGCTGCTGGCGCGGATGCCGAGCTTGTCTTCCTTCTTGCCGACGCTGAATCCGGCCGCGCCGCGCTCGACGAGGAACGCTGTGATGCCGCGGTAGCCCTCGTCGGGGTTCACGTTCGCGAAGACGATGAACAGCCCGGCTTCGTTCGCGTTCGTGATCCACAGCTTCCGGCCCGTGATGACGTAGTCGTCGCCGCGCGGGATCGCGCGCGTCGCCATGGCGAACGCGTCGCTGCCCGAACCGGCTTCGGACAGCGCATAGGCGCCGATTGTGTCGGAGGCGAGCTTCGGCAGGTACCGGCGCTTGAGATCGTCGCCGCCCCAACGGAGCAGCGCGTTGATGACCAGCGTGTTCTGCACGTCGACGAGGACGCCGATGGACGGATCGACGCGCGACAGCGCCTCGACCGCCAGCACCGCGTGGAAGAACTTCGCGCCGCCGCCGCCGTAGCTGTCGGGGATCTCGATGCCCATAACGCC
>DASQHH010000951.1:0-2643 GCA_035632195.1 Vicinamibacterales bacterium | reverse complement strand
CCCCTCGTCCGCGATCCGCGCGTCGATGTCAGCCTTGTTCATTTCGAAGAACAGCCTGGTCATCGTCTCGATCGGAGGTGGTCCCCACGAGTCGACCGGCGTACGGAGCCCGGCGGTCCACGCCAGCAAAAGGAGATTTCCGTAGTCGGCGTTGTGATCGGAGTGGTGATGCGTAACGAAGATGTGGCGCAGCGTAGGGAGCGGCACATCCGCCAGGACGAGCTGACGGGCCACGCCATTGCCGCAGTCGATCACGTACGCGGCGTTGTTCCTGATGATGACCTGGGCCGACGCTGAACTCGCTTTTCGCGGGCGCGGGCCGCCGCCAGTCCCCAGCAGGATGAGCCTCGTTCTTGTGGTTTGGCTCTGGGCCCTGCGAGGCCGCGAGAACGCGTCCACGGCGATCGCGGTTCCCGCCAGAAACGCGCGTCGGCTGATCGCGCTCACCAGACCTTCACACGCTGCTCCGGGGGCAAGTACATTTTCGCCCCCGGCTTCACGTCGAACGCCGCGTACCAGGCGTCGACATTGCGGACTTCTGCGGCGCGCCATTCGCCGGGCGAGTGGGGATCGGTCGCGAGTTGCTGCCGCAGGAAGCTGTCGCGCTGCAGCGTGCGATACACCTGCGCGTACGCCACGAAGAAGCGCTGATCCCCGGTGAAGCCCCCGAGCAGCGGCGCCGGACGGCTTCCGAGGCTCGCGTGGTACGCGTCGAGCGCCAACGAGAGGCCGGCGAGGTCGCCGATGTTCTCGCCGAGCGTCAGGTGCCCGTTGATGTGGACGCCCGGGAGCGGGTCGTACCGATCGTACTGGGCGGCCAGCGCCTCGGCCGCGGCGGTGAACTGCTTGCGGTCGGCGTCGGTCCACCAGTTGTTCAACGCGCCGTGCTCGTCGAACTTGGACCCCTGGTCGTCGAACACGTGGCTGAGCTCGTGCCCCATCACGACGCCGATCGCGCCGGAGTTGACCGCTGGATCGGCGTCGGCATCGAAGAACAGTCCCTGCATGATGCCCGCCGGGAACATGATCTTCACGAGCACCGCGTTGGCCTGGGCGTTCACCGTGTGCGCGAGCATGGCCCATTCGTGGCGCGTCACCGGCGTCCCGAGCTTCGCGACACTGCGCGCGTAGTCGAACCGCGCCGCCGCGAGCGCGTTCTCGAAGGGATGGCCGCGCACCACGCGCAGCTCTGAATAATCCTTCGGCGGCGTCTGCGCGCCGATCTGCACCTGCACGGCGGCCAGCTTCTTCAGCGCGCGCGCCTTCGTCTCGGGCGCCATCCACGCCAGCGCCTCGATGCGGCGGCTCATGGCCGTCTTGATCTCGCCCGTCGTCTGCTCCACTTTCGCGCGCGCGGCAGGCGGGAAGTACTCCGTGAGATAGATCGCGCCGACGGCCTGGCCGATCGCCTGGTCCGTCTGCGCCGCGGCCGTCTTCCACGCCTCCGGCATCTGCGGCGTGCCGGCCAGCGTCCGCGACTCGAAATCGAAGTGCTCGAGGACGAACGCGTGCGGACCGAACGGCGCGAAGGCGCGAATGGTTCGATACGCGAGATAGTCCTTCCAGTCCTGCAGCGGCACGTCGCGGGCGGCGAGCGCGGCGGCCGCGATCGCGGAGGGCTGCGCGACCAGCACCTGCGGCACGCTCGCGAAACCGGCGGCGTCCAGGAACGTGGTCCAGTCAAGGCCCGGCGCCTTCGATTCGAGATCGGCGCGCGTCATCAGGTTGTAGGTCTTCTCCGGGTCCCGCTGCTCGGCCCGCGTCCAGTGGCCTTTCGCCAGCCGTTCCTCGAGCGCGTAGACGCGCGCGGCGTGCGCCGGGGGATCGGGCACGCCCGCGAGCCGGAGCATGTTGACGAGGTGCTTTCTGTAGGCGTCGCGCGCCTTCACGAACGCCGGATCGTCGACGATGAAGTAGTCGCGGTCGGGCAGCCCGAGACCGCCCTGCCCGAGGCCCACGAGGTACCGCGTGGGATTCTTGATGTCGACGGCGACGGCGACGTTGATCGGCGCCGACGGCAGCGGCGCGGCGCCGCCGGGCAGCGGACGCAGCCAGTCGCGGCTGACCTGCGCGACCGCGCGGGCAAGATCGGCGGGCGTCGCGATCGCGTTGATGCGATCGAGCTCGGGCTTCAGCGCGCTGATGCCGTCGGCCTCGCGCGCCTTGTCGTCGACGAGGCTCGCGTAGAAATCGCCGACCTTGCGCGCGTCCGGCGTGGCGGGCGCGCTCGCAGCCTTCTCCAGGATGCTGTGATTGCGCTCCGCGTTCACGTCCGCCAGCCGCCCGAACTCGGCGAACCGCGCGACGTCTTCAGGGATCCGCGTATTCTTCAGCCAGCTGCCGTTGACGTAGCGGAAGAAGTCGTCGCCCGGCGCGACCGACCGGTCCATGGCGGCGAGGTCGAGCCCGAAGTCGCCGACTTTCGCTCCGGCACCAACGGACAGGACGGCGACCAGACCCCCGATGGCGATGCGGTTCTTCATGCGGGCATGCTACTCGAAGTGCAGAGGGGGGACAGAGCTCGAGGTGCGGGGACAGGGCTCGAACGCGGGGACAGAGCTCGAACGCGGGGACAGAGCTCGGGCGCGGGGACAGAGCTCGGGCGCGGGGACATGTCTTCGCGTTCGCCTGGGCGGACAGCGC
>DASQHH010000950.1:0-5386 GCA_035632195.1 Vicinamibacterales bacterium | reverse complement strand
GGTGCTGACCGCCAAGCCGCTGTCGGAGTCCATGAACACCGGTATCGTCGCCGTCGCCGGACATCTCGCGCTCGGCATCACGCGCCACCGCGCCGAGGCGGCGCGCCGCCTGCTCGCGTCGATCGTGACGAGCACGGAGGACGCCATCTTCGCGACGACGCTTGACGGCACGATCGTCAGCTGGAACGGCGGAGCGGAGCGTCTGTATGGGTACTCCGCAGAGGAAGCGATCGGTAAGCCCGTCTCCATCACTTATCCAACCGGCCATTCCGCCGAGTTCGCCGAGACGCTGCGCTGCCTGTTCGCCGGCGATCCGGTGGTCCGGCGAGAGACCGTGCGGCGGCGCAAGGACGGCACCGAGGTCGCGGTCGCGAAGACGATGTCGCCCATTCGCGACGCGAGCGGCCGCCTGATCGGCAAATCGGTCATCGCGCGCGACATCACCGACCGGCAGCGCGCGGAACGGACCGTCCGCGAAAGCCAGGAGCGGTTCCGGCTCATCGCGGAGACCGTCACACAGGTCTTCTGGATTGCCGACGCACCGATTGGGTCGATCACGTACGTGAGTCCGGCGTACGAGCGTATATGGGGCCGCAGCTGCGGGAGCCTGTACGCCGATCCGCAGTCGTTCGTCGAGGCGATTCAGGCCGACGACCGGGTGCAGGCGCTCGCGACGCTGACCGCGCAGCAGCGCGGCGAATCGTTCGACCACGAGTACCGCATCGTGCGGCCTGATGGCCAGGTCCGCTGGATCTGGGACCGAGGGTTCCCGGTACCGATGCCCGACGGCGGAGGCGTCGTTCAGTACGTCGGCGTCGCCGAGGACATCACGGATCGGAAGAGCGCGGAGCAATCGCTGCGCGACGCGGAAGAGCGCATGCGTTTCGCGCTGGACGCGTCCGGCGTCGGCGTCTGGGAAGCCAACCTGCGGACGGGCGTCGCGTACTGGTCCGAGACGTGCGAGCGGATGCACGGGATTGCTCCGGGTTCATTCGGACGGACCATGGAGGCGTTCCTGTCGCGCATCCATCCGGAGGATCGAGAGCGCATCGGCGCGCTCATCGGTCGGGCAATAGCCGAACGCCGCGATGCGGAGCTCGAATACCACACGCAGCTGCCCGACGGCACGATGCGTCTGATCAGCTCGGTCGGGCGCTTCCGCTACGACGAGAACGGTTCGCCGGTCCGCGGCGCGGGCGTGGCGCTCGACATCACCGAGCGGCGTTCGCTCGAAGATCAGCTGCGCCAGGCACAGAAGATGGAAGCGATCGGCCAGCTGGCCGGCGGCATCGCGCATGATTTCAACAACCTCCTGACCGCCATCCTGGGGTTCTCGGAGTTCCTCGCCGAGAGCTTCCCGGAAGACGACGCGCGCAGGCAGGACGTCGACGAAGTCCGCCACGCCGCGGAGCGCGCCGCGACGCTGACGAAGCAGCTGCTCGCGTTCGGCCGCAAGCAGATCCTGGACGTTCGGATCATGCACGTCGGCGACGTGGTGGCCGAACTCACTCCGATGCTGCGGCGCCTCGTGAGCGAAGCGATCGACCTCCGGACGACCACCGGCGACCGCGGTCTGGTCAAGGCCGATCCGGGCCAGCTTCAACAGGTGCTGATGAACCTGGTCGTCAATGCCCGCGACGCGATGCCGGACGGCGGACGCCTCACGATCGAAACGTGCGATCTCATGATCGACGACGCGTTCGTGCGGCGCCATCCGGGAGCGCCGCGGGGACCGCACGTGGCGCTGCACGTGCGCGATACCGGCAGCGGCATGGACGCGGTGACGCTCAAACGGATCTTCGAGCCGTTCTTCACGACCAAGCCGAAGGGCCAGGGCACGGGCCTGGGCCTCGCGACGGTGTACGGCATCGTCAAGCAAAGCGGCGGCGCGATCTGGGTCGAAAGCGAGCCCGGGCGCGGCACGTCGTTCACGGTCTGTCTGCCCCGGACGGACGAGGTCGACGTCCCGGCCGAGGCGGCGCAGGTCGACGCGCCGTCGGGGCGCGGCGAGGAGACCGTCCTGCTCGTGGAGGACGAAAACGTCGTGCGGGAATTCGTCTACAAGGTGCTCACGCGCAAGGGCTACACGGTGCACGCGCTGCCGGACCCGCAGCGCGCGATCGAATACGCGGAGGCACATCACGCGCGAATCGATCTCGTGTTCACAGACGTCGTGCTGCCCGATATGAACGGCAAGGCGATGGTGACGCGCCTCCGGACACGGCATCCCGAATCGAAAGTGCTGTTCATGTCGGGCTACGACGACAACGCCATCGTGCAGCATGGCGTCCTGAACATGGACACCGAGCTGCTGCAGAAGCCGTTCACGGCCGACGCGCTCGCGCGAAAAGTCCGCGGCGTGCTGGACGCGTAGTCAGATCAGGCGACGGTCGAGAGACAAAAGCCGTCACCGTGCAGCCAGCACGTCGCGTCCGCGTCGTGCGCATCCCGCCGAAGCGTCTTGATCGCCGCCCACTGCATCGGACCGCTCATGAGCGCTTTCCCCAGCCGCGCGTTCATGTCGCTGTCGCGGAGGCCGACCGCGGAGTAAATCGCGACCATCGTGATCGCGCGCGCGTCGAAGCGGCCTCCGGTGCGGGTCACGAGCAGCACCACGCCCTTGCCGATGGTCCCCATGCCGGGCATGGTTCCCGTCAACGGCAGAATCATGCGGCCGCCGTCGGCCAGCGCGTCGAGCCACCAGGCGAGCGGATGCGTCACGCCGGCGTTGACGACAATCGCGTTGAACGCCATTTCCGTCGCTCGCGGGGGATCCGGCGCTCCGCTCCGCTCCTCCGCGGCGCGCGCGCTGCCAGACGGATAGGCAGCGTCGCCGGCGTACACCTCGACCCACGGCATCCACGCGAGGTTCGCGCGCGCCTCAGCCGCGAGCGCCTCGTCGACTTCGAACGCGACGATCCGGCCCGACGGCCCGACACAGTGCGCCATGATCGCGGTGTAGTAGCCGGTGCCGGCGCCGACGTGCAGGACGCGGCCGCCGGGAGCGAGATCGAGCGCGTCGATCCAGACGGCCAGCGTCGCGGGCTGGCCGTTGAAGAGCGTCCGCGACGGATCGATTGCGACGGTGATGTTGTGATACACGCGCGCGGGGTCGGCGTCCGGAGTGGCGCGCATCCGCAGCGCCATGGGCCCCGCGCCCGGCATCAGGAAGTCGCCGTCGGCCATGACGGTCCACGGACCCGGCGCCAGGAAGCGCTCGCGCGGCACCTCCGCGAACGCGTCCACGAGCCGCGGCGAGCGCAGCTTGCAGACGGCTTCGAGCTCCTCCGCGTAGAAGCGCCTTCGCCGTTCGAGATCGAGCGTCGCCGTCGTCATCGCCCCCTCTTCTTCCGCCGAGGACGCGGAGGGGCGGCGTCGACGTCGGTCGACTGCGCCGCCTCGCGCTCCATCGTGTTCTCGTGCATGTATTGGATGACGTCCTTGGTCAACACCACCGGCGTGACGCCGGTGTTCCAGATGTACTGGTGCTTGCCCGATCGGCCGACGAACCGGAGCTCGCCCGACTCGTTCAGCCGTTTGAGGATGGTATGCACCGCGGCGAGGTCGTTCGTGTATTTGGAGACGTCGAAGCCGATCGCGTGCAGCCGGTCGCGGACTTCAACGGGCGTCATCGGAACGCCGGCGCCGCGCGCGACCATGCGCACCGCGTCGGTCAGGCCGAGCGGCACCGTCGGCGTGAATCCGAGCAGGCGCGACAGCGTCGCGATCGACTGGGCGAGTTCGGCAAGGCGCTGATCGATTTCGCGCCGCTTCGCGCCGAGCTCCTCGTACTCGCGCGTTGCCGCCTCCAACGCGCGCCGATAGTCTCCATCGGCCATGCACGCGATCTTATACATGTTGTTTAAGTCTGTGTCAACTAGAGCCCGCCTAACGCTGAAAGGCGTAGGAGAACTTGACGAAGAACTGCCGGTCCTGCGGCTCGAGGCGGTTCAGATCCGACAACTCCCGGTCGTCGCCGTAGCCGATGAAGGCGACCGACTGCCAGTTCAGTTTGTACGCGAAGAGCAGCGACCCGCCGAACGTCCCGGACTGCGCCGCCACATCGAACGTGTACAGCGATGGATCGCGCGTCGTCGAAACGTACTGCGCGATGACGCGCGTGAAGAGGCGCGCCGTGAACGTGTAGGTGCCGCGCACGCGCGACACGCTCTGCGTGAACAGCCGCCGGCTGTCGCCGGCCGCGTCGTCCACCGACAGCCGGCGGATGTCCTCGACCAGCGCGAGCTCGAGATGATCGGTCGGGTGAAGCGTCGCGGAGCCGTTGACCGTCGGGCCGCGGCCCGGCCGGGCGTTCTCGAAGTCGATGTCCTGCCCCAGCGTTCCGTTGACGCCGATGTACGACAGAAACCGTGACGGACTGAACTGCACGATGTATCCGAATTGGTGACGGTCGATCAGCAGCGAGCCGGCGCGCGTCGGGTTGTCGATGTACCGGAACTGCATGAAGCCGCTGAAGCGCGTGTCCATGCCGACGCCGGGCTGCAGCAGCTTGCTGATCACGTTGCCCGACTGATCGACCTGGTAGTCGAAGTCGACGAAGCTGCGCTCGCGCGAGAAAAATCCCTTCGGGTACACCTGCCATCCCGGTTCGGCGTAGAACTCGCGAAAGCCGACCTGCGGCACGAAGCCGGAATCGGCGCGAAAGCCGTCGCTGAAGTCCTTCGCCTGTACCGACCAGTCCAGGTGGCGCGTGTTATGGTTCCACTGGATTTGCGATCCGTAGCCGCTCAGATCGCGCCCATCCCACTCCGCGGCCTGCTCGGGATGGTTGGGCGTCCGGCTCTCGCTGAACAGCAACTGCCCCGTGACAACGTCGATCGGCGAGAGCCGCCACTGAAAATCGGGACCGGCCGCGCGGTTGTGCCCTTGCCCGTCGCGGTTCTCGCGGTCGGTGACGAGCGCGCCGATGAACGACAACCCCATGTCCTTCTTCGCCCGTCCGAGGAACACGGTCGATCCGAAGTCCTGCGCCGCGAACGACGACCCGTTCGCGCCGGGAATGATCGTGCTGCCGCCGCCTTCGTCCTCGGAGACGAGCGCCGTGAAGCGGATGCCGCCGTCCTTGCCCGTGGCGCGGGCGCCCCATAACGGTGACGTGATCGTCCGCGTGTAGACCGCCTGGATCGGCGTCTGGAACAAATCGACGCCCTCGAGGAAGAACGGCCGCTTCTCGGGAAAGAACAGCGCGAACCGTTCGTTGGCCGAAATCTGCGCCGTGTCGGATTCGACCTGCGAGAAGTCGGGCTTGATCGTGAGATCGAGCGCGTTGTTCGCGTTCGGCAGGTATTTCACGTCTACGCCAGCGCGACCGTGTGCGACTGCGGAGCCAAGCGGCGATCCCGGATCGCCGTTCGTCTGCTCGATC
>DASQHH010000949.1:0-2296 GCA_035632195.1 Vicinamibacterales bacterium | reverse complement strand
CCACGATGGCAGCTCGTAAGTGCTGATGGCGCCGAGTTTCGGCTGAACCTCATCAGTATAAAATCAATACACAATGTCTGGAAAACGAACGTGCTTGAAGATTATGTATTGACTTAGTGCGCGTTTTCGCTACATTCTCTTTCAATGAGTCTGAAACGTAAGAAGCGAGTGCTTGCCATCGACGACGAACCGGCGATGACCGAGTGGCTCAAGATTCTTCTCGAGCACGCCGGGTACGAGGTCCGGACCGCTCTCATCGGGACGCGGGGAGAAGAGTTCTTCAAGACGTGGCGTCCCGACGCTGTCGTCACCGACATGATCCTGCCGGACGTCGACGGCATCGAGCTCGTGCGGAAATTCAAGCAGACGGATCCGGAGGCTGCGGTGATCGTCATCACCGGCCAGGGCAACATCCCGCGATCGGTCGAAGCGGTGAAGGCGGGCGCCTTCGATTTCCTCGAGAAGCCCGTCGACGCCGAGCGGCTGCTCGACAAGCTCGAGAAAGCGATCAAGCAGAAGACGTTGATTGACGAGAACGAGCAGCTCAAGGCGAAGCTGCAGGACCGCTACAAGTTTCAGAACGTCATCGGCAAGAGCAAGAAGATGCAGGAGCTCTTCGAGCTCATCGAGAGCGTGGCGGCGAGCGAGGCGAACATCCTCATCCAGGGTGAGAACGGCACGGGCAAGGAGCTCATCGCCAACGCCATCCACTACAACAGCAAGCGGTCCAAGGGGCCGTTCATCAAGATCAACTGCGCGGCGATTCCGAAGGACCTCATCGAGTCGGAACTGTTCGGCTACAAGAAAGGCGCCTTCACCGGCGCGACGCTCGACAAGGAAGGCCTCTTCGAGATGGCCGAAGGCGGGTCGCTCCTGCTGGACGAGATCGGCGAGATGCCGCCGTACCTGCAGACCAAGCTCCTCCGCGTGCTGCAGGAGCGCGAGTACCGGCCGATCGGCAGCGACCGGATCGTGCACGTCGACTTCCGGCTGATCTGCGCGACGAACATCGACCTCGATTCGGCGCTGCGCGATGGCAAGCTGCGGGAGGACCTGTACTTCCGCATCAACACGATTACGCTGCGGGTGCCGCCGCTTCGCGAGCGCACCGAGGACATCCCGCTGCTGTGCGACTACTTCCTCGACAAATTCCGTCAGCGTTATCAGCGGAACGTCAAGTCGCTCGCCCCGTCGGTGTACCATCTCCTGATCCGGAACCGCTGGCCGGGCAACGTGCGCGAGCTCGAGAATGCGATCGAGCGCGCGGTGCTCGTCGCCAAAGGCAGCGAGATCGCGGTCGCCGATCTGCCTGAATCGATCCGCGAGGAGTCGTCGAGCGCCACGGACTTCGTCATCCCGCCCCACCGCACGCTGGCGGAAATCGAGAAGATGGCGATCCTGCAGACGCTGCAGCGGACGAACTGGAACAAACAGGAAGCGGCGCAGATTCTGGGGCTGTATCGCCCGACGCTCTATAGCAAGATGAAAAAGCACGACATCCGCGACGCCGGGAAGTCGGCCCGATCCGCGGGAGCCGCCGTCGCTTCGTAACGGCTCAGTTCTTCGGTCCTCCACATCCGTTCAAAATCTGACGCCGTCGAGACGGCCGGTGCTCAAAAAGCCCCGGCCGTTTCAGCCTGCCGCACGGCCGGGTCCCGGCACATAACTTGAAGCCTTCTTGCGAGATGGAGGCATCGGTGAACGATTCATCTCGAGCGATGGCGGCAAGTCTGACAGGGGCGGTCATCGGCGGCCTGGTCGGCTACCTCTTCTTCACCGCGCGCGGGCGTGCGCTGCGGCGGCAGCTCGAGCCGGCCATCGACGATCTGGCGCGGGAGCTCGAGGGCTTCCGGTCTACCGTCCACAAAGCGGTCGGCGTCGCCAACGATGGGTGGAAGCTCCTCCACGAGGCGATCGGAGAAGAGCCGCCGCGGCGCTATCCGACGCCGCACCAGACGTCGCCGTTTTAAGGGGAACTCATGACAGGGGAACTCGGGACGACCAATCTGCTGCTCGGCATCATGGCCGCGGTCAGCGTGCTCGAGGTGCTGCTCGTGATCGGCGTCGGCATCGCCGGCTTCGTGGTGTACCGGCGCGTCATGACGCTGGTCGAAGGGCTCGAGTCGCGTCAGGTCGCGCCTGCCATGGTGCGCGTGAACGCGATCCTCGACGACGTGAAGGCGGTGTCTTCGAAAGTGAAGGAAGAGACCGAACGCGTCGATCAGGCGATCCGGACGACGATGGATCGCGTGGACGATACGGCGGATCGCGCTCGGACGAACGTGCGCGCCAAGAC
>DASQHH010000948.1:0-2727 GCA_035632195.1 Vicinamibacterales bacterium | reverse complement strand
GGCCGGCTTCGGCATCGAGAAGGCGGAGGACTGGTTCGGTTTCATCGCGTTCGTCATCACCGCCTTCGCCGTTGGTGAGCTGTCGGCGCGCGCGCAGCGCCGCGCGGCAGAAGCGCAGGCCGGACGGATCGAGATCGAGCGGCTCTATCAGGAGCTCAAAGGAGCGTTCGACCGCGCAAGCGAGGCCGAAGCGGCGCGCAGGAACGAGGCGCTGAAGTCGGCGCTGCTCGACGCGCTGACGCACAACCTCCGCACGCCGCTGACGGCGATCAAGGCGTCGGTCACCGCGCTCCTCGGCGATCGGCGCCGCGGCATCCACACCGAGCTGTCGGGCGAGGGACGCCGCGAACTGCTTCAGATTATCGACGAGGAGTCCGACCGTCTGAACCGGTTCATCGAGGGGCTGTCGGCGCCGGATGCGGGCGCGCCCGCACACCCCCGACACCTGCGCGCCGTCGCCCTCGATGACGTCGTCCGCGCGGGGTTGATCCGTGCGGAGACCCTGACGCGCGACCACCACGTGGCTGTCAGACTCGACGACAACCTGCCGTCGGTCGCGATCGACCCGCCGTCCCTGGCCGAGGTGGTCTACATCCTCCTCGACAACGCGAGCAAGTACGCTGCGACGGGCACGACGATCAGCATCCAGGGTGCGCGCGACGACGATCGCTTCGTGCGCGTCACGGTCGCCGACGAAGGACCGGGGATTCCGACCGAGCTAAGGGAGCGCGTGTTCGAGAAGTTCTTCCGGATTCCGAAGCGCGATTCGCACGACGCGCACCGCTCCGGCATCGGCCTCGGCCTGCCCATCGCGCGACGCCTTGTCGAAGCGCAGGGCGGGAAGATCTGGATTGCGGATCCCATGTCGGGACGCGGAACGACCGTCGCGCTTCTGCTGCCGCTGGCGGCGGAGGGCGTTGAGACAGAGCACCCACAGCCAGTGGCCTTAGCGAGATAGGAGAGGGATATGAACGGAGTGTCAACAGCCGCGGCGGACAAGTCGCGCGTGCTGGTGGTGGACGACGAGCCGCAGATCACGCGCGTGCTGCGGACGGTCCTGAGCAGCCAGGGCTATCAGGTCAAGACGGCGGCGGAGGGCGAGGCGGCGCTTTCCAGCTTCACCGAGTTCCGGCCGGAGCTGGTCATCACCGACCTCTATATGCCGCACATGGACGGCGTCGAGCTGTGCCGCCGCATCCGGTCGATGTCGAACGTGCCGATCATCGTGCTATCGGTGAAGGGCGAGGAGAAGACAAAGGTCGAAGCGCTCGATTCGGGCGCCGACGACTACGTCACCAAGCCGTTCGGCATCGACGAGCTGCTGGCGCGCGTCCGCGCCGCGCTGCGCCGCGGATCGGGCGAGGCCGAAGTGGCGTCGTTCGACGCCGGAGACTTCCGAGTCGACCTCGATGCCCGCCGCGTCCATGCGCACGGCCAGGAGATCCGGCTGACGCCGAAGGAGTTCGACTTGTTCGTCTACATGGCGCGGCATCCGAACCGCGTCATCACGCACCGCACGCTGCTCGAGGCCGTCTGGGGCGAGGCGTCGCAGGAGCAGCCCGAGTACCTGCGGGTGTTCATGGGACAGCTGCGGAAGAAGCTGGAACCAGATCCGTCGAATCCGAAGTATTTGGTGACGGAGCCATGGGTTGGCTACCGGTTCAACCCCAACGGCTAGCCTGTCGGATTCGGAACGCCGCGCGCACGTGACGAAAGGAGCGGTGCGCTGAATTGCGCGCCACGGGCGCGCGGCTCCGAGTTTCCTGGGTCCCTGCTCGGTCTACGCCACTTTAGTCGGCGTTTCCGTCGGCGCCGGTGGCGCCGGGACGGGTTCCGGCTGAGCGGGCGCTTTCGCCGTTGCCCTGGCCGGTCCGACCCGCTTCGCGTTGCGCAGTTCGGTCAGTGCGTCCCCGTCCAGTGCCGGCGAGGTCTTCTTCAGGATCGTGTCGATGACCTGAATCGCCTCGTCTCCCGGAATGAGATCCGCCTTGATCGCGTTCGTCGCGGCTGCGTACTGCCGCCGCGCCGTGGCCTGCGCCTGCTTCGCCTTCTTCAGGTCCGCGATCTGCTGTTCCAGATCGGTGAGGACGTTCGACGGTAGCCCTTCGGCGATGAAGGCGGCCGCATTCGGCTTGACCCTCTCGAGAACGGCTTCCGCCTGCGATGTGAGCTGCTTGTCGCTCACATCGGTGGGAAGCAGGTTCACCTTCGCGCTGCCCTCCGGCAGCGTGACGAAGGCGCTGATCTTCGCAACAGCCTGGAGGTTGTCGCGAATGCCGAGGCGCCCCGCCTCGCATGCGGCCGTGGCCGCAAGGCGATCGGCGAGGAACCCCTGTTGATCGGTGAGCCGTGTGCCCACATCGGTCACCGATTTGTCGAGTTTCACGATGGTTTTCTCGCCCGCCGGATTGGACGAGATCGCGTCGCGAAACTTCAGGCACACGGCATACACGCGCTCGTGTGCTTCCTGACGACGTCGATGGGTTGTTTTCATAAGGGTCCTGTCTACTCCTTTCGGGATCCTTAGACACCGGATCGCAAGAAAAGTTCGCGGCAACGGTTGTATATGACAGCTTGGCACTTGGAGCGACTCGTATTGTCCGCGACTTGCGAGATATCGTCCCTGGCGCGTGTGATGTCGTCGCGGGCGCGTACAGGATGGTGTCGGGCCCGCGTCAGATGATGCGGGGCGCGCGACGGTTAGTACGGGATACGCGTCGGGTATTA
>DASQHH010000947.1:0-3113 GCA_035632195.1 Vicinamibacterales bacterium | reverse complement strand
CGCTCGTTTCAGGGCCCGACGGCCCCGACGCTGGCCGTCAGACCGACGGTCGAGTTCCTGATGTTCACCGGCGGCGCCGCCGGACGCGGCGGTGCGCCCCGCCCCGCGAGCATCAACCACTTCTGCCTGAATCTCGACGGCTTCAACGCCGATGCGGTCATCAAGACGCTCGAGAGCTACGGCATCAAGCCGCGCGAGTCGCAGACCGGACCGGTCGGTCCGATGCGCCATTACATCAGCATGCGGATGGAGAACCGCGGCGGCGCGAAGGAAGGGACGCCGGAGCTGTATTTCACGGACCCCGACGGCATCCTCGTGCAGCTGCAGGACGTGAAGTACTGCGGCGGGTCCGGCGCCCTCGGCGACGTGTGTCCGAAGGTTTAGCCGAGCACGCGCCGCGCGAGATAGCTCTTGCGCGCCCGCACCTTCATGCCCGGCGTCGAGACGCGGACCGTCAGCGTGTGTATCTTGTCGTCGAGCGCGGCCGGCGTGAAGCCGAGCGCGTACTGATGGTGCAGCTCGTACGCGACGCGCGAGAAGGTCGTCGACAGGCCTGACATCGACGTCAGCTCGAAGTAGCCGCCGCCGGTCGCTTCCGCGATCTTCGGCAGTCCCTCGTCGGGCTTCTCGGTGACCGTGTAGGGACGGCCCGGCATCCCGCGCCCGCCGGGCACGGCGCCGCCGGGGAATCCGCCGGCGCGGCCCGATCCCAATCCGGGCGGCGCATTGTCGCCGGCCAGCCCGATGGCGTACACCATGACGTCGTTCTCTTCCGCGCGCTTCATGACGTCCTTCAGCGAGTAGTTCTTGCTGTAGAAGTTCATCGGGTTGTCGACGCCGTCGGTGAAGACGAGGACGACGCGGCGGCCGCTCTCGAGGAGGAGCGAGTCGATGCCCTTGTTGATCGCATTCCATAGCGGCGTCGGGCCTTCTTCCTGGAGATCGTTGCGCAGGATCTTGAGCATCTCGTCGTGGCTCGACGTGAACTCCAGCGGGTCGATCTGGATCTTCTGCGAGAAGCTGCCGATGCGCGCCTTGTCCTTCGGGCCCATCGACTGCACGAACGCCTCCGCCGCCCGCTCGACGGTCGTGAACTGCTGCTTCATGCTGCCGCTCCGGTCGAGCAGCATGACGACGGTGATCGGCTGGACGTCGTTGGCGAAGAGCGTCAGCGTCTGCTTCTTCCCGTTGTCGTCGATCTCGAAGGCGTTCTGCTCGAGGTCGGGGATGATGCGGCCGCCAGTTTCGGTGACGGTGGCGAAGACGGCGACGGTGCGGGCGCCGGTGGAGAACGTCGGAGGCTGGCCGGCGGGCGGCTGCGCCGCGACGCACACGCCGCCCAGAATGACGAGCGGAAGTACGACCTTCATGCGAACCCCGGGGTCAGGCAGGCGCTGAATCGATTCTACCTCAGTGCTGCCAGGTAGTTCTTGCGCGCGCGCACGTCCATGCCCGGCGGCGTCACGACGCGCACCGTCAGCGTGTGCATCCTGCCGTCGAGGCTCGCAGGCGTGAATCCGAGCAAGTACTGATGATGCAGCTCGTACGCCACCCGCTCGAACGTCGTCTTGAGATCGTTCGTCGACGTGAGCTCGAAGTAGCCGCCGCCCGTCCCTTCGGCGAGCTTCGGTAATCCCTCGTCGGGACGATCGTCCACCGGATGCCCGCGGCCGTAGCCGAGGTGACGGCCGCTCTCGCCGCTCGCGAGACCGATGGCGTAAATCATGAGGTCCTCCTCGTCCGCGCGCTTCGTCACGTCCCTCAGCGAACTGTTGTTGACGCTCGTGGTCATCGGGTTGTCGCGGCCGTCGGTGAACACGAGGATGACGCGTCGCCCCTGCTCGTGCAGCAGCGCCGTGATGCCGACGTCGATCGCGTTCCACAGCGGCGTGGGGCCGGGTTCCTGCAGCTCGTTCTTCAGGATCGCTTTCAGCTCGTCGTGGCTCGACGTAAACGTGCGCGGGTCGACCTGGACGCGGTTCGAGAAGCTGCCGATCCGCGCCTTGTCGGCCGGTCCCATCGCGTCGACGAACGTCTCCGCCGCCGCCGCGACGATCGCGAAGTTGTCGATCATGCTGGCGCTGCGGTCCAGCAGCATGACGACCGTAATCGGCTGGAGGTCGTGGGCGAACTGCGTCAGCGGCTGCGGCCTGCCGTTGTCGGCGACCTCGAAGCTCTCGCGCTCGAGGTCCGGCACGACCCCACCGGTCGCGCTCCGGACGGTCGCGTACACCGCGACCGTGCGTGCGCCCGTTGAAAAGGTCGGCGGTTGCGACACGGCGAGGACGAGGGCGGCGATCTGCAGCGCGGGTTTCATGCGGCCGATCTATCTGGCGGCGGCGAGCGCGCTGACGACTTCCCAATTGAACCGGACGAAGCGGTACAGCTCGCTCTCGAGCAGCCGTTCCTGATCGCTGTGGGCGCCGAAGCCCTTCGGGCCGTCTTCCATATCGACGGCGGGCCCGATGCCGAAGCACTGGACGCCGTGCGACCGCAGCTGTGCCATGTCCGTCGCGCCGGTGCTCATCGTCGGCAGCGTGACGGCGCCGTAGATCTTCGTCACTGCCGACTCGATCGCCTTGAACGCTTCGGAGTCGAGCTTCGCCTGCGCGTTGGTCGGACGCTCGCTCGCGCGCGTGCCGGTGAACTGCACGTCGACGGCGGGGTCGTTCACGATCTGCTTCACCCGTTCGAGGAACTCCGCCGGATCCTCGTCGGGGACCATGCGCACGTCGAGCGTCGCCTTTGCTTCGGACGGGATGACGTTCGAACGGTAGCCGCCCTGGATGATGTTCGGCGACACCGACGTGCGCAGCATCGAGTCGTGCCGCGGCTCGTTCTCGAGCAGCCAGTCGTCGGCCGCGCGCGCGCTCCTCGGATCCGGCGACAGCACGCCGCGGTACGCCTTCGCCTGTTCCGGCGTCGCGGTCGGGATTGTTGCGAGCCGTCGGAAATACGTACCGGTCGTCTCGTTCAGCTTGATGTCGGGCCGCCACTCGCCGATCTTTCCGACCGCGGCGGCGAGGTGCACCACCGCGTTCGACTTCAGCGGAATGGATCCGTGTCCCGAGATGCCGTGCGCCACGAGCTCGACACCGCGCGGAATCTTCTCG
>DASQHH010000946.1:0-2653 GCA_035632195.1 Vicinamibacterales bacterium | reverse complement strand
CAGATCGTCGTCACGTGCGTGCTGCTGATCGGATCGCTCCTGCAGGTGCGGTCGATTCTCAACCAGCAGACGATTGATTACGGCTACGACACGAACGGCATCCTGTCCGCGCGCATGGGGCTCATGGACGGCGACTATCCGTCGAACGACGCGCGCAAGCTGATGTACGACCGCATCGTCCGCGAGCTGCCGAACGATCCCGCGTTCGCGTCCGTCGCGATGACGAACCGGTTCCGCATGGTCTTCTCGGGCAACGGTCCGATTGAAATCGACGGCAAGGTGTACAAGGACAAACGCGACCGGACGCAGGCCAACTTCGAGCAGGTGACGCCGAACTTCTTCGACGTCATGGGTCAGAAGCTCATCGAGGGCCGGCCGTTCAACGACAGCGACACGGACGACAAGCAACCGGTGGCGATCGTCAACGCGGCGTTCGCGCGGAAGCATTTCGGCACGGCCAGCGCGGTCGGGCGCCGCTTCCGCACCGCCAACAACCAGGGGACGCAGTTCGGACCGTGGCGGACCATCGTCGGCGTGGTGACGACGGTGCGGATGCTGGGGCCGTTCAACAACCCGAACGTGGACGACAGCGGCTTCTACGTGCCGTTCTTCTCGCAGCCGTTCGGCCCGGTGCAGCCCGGTCCATTCGTCACGCAGTTCGCCACGGTGATCGTGCGGCCGCGCGGCGGCCAGCGCGCCGAGTCCCTCGTCACGGCACTCAGGCGCGACATGCAGAAAGCGGATCCGAACCTTCCGCTCTACTTCGTCGGGACCCCGAAGAGCCAGCTCGAGGTGTTCGTCTCGCAGAACCGGATCATCGCGACGCTGTTCTCGATCTTCGGCGCTGTCGCCGTCGTCCTGGCGGCGGTCGGCATCTACGGGGTGATGTCGTTCGCAGTCAGCCAGCGGACGCAGGAGTTCGGCGTCCGGATGGCGCTCGGCGCGAACACGGGGCGCATTCTCAGCATGGTGGTGCGGCAGGGCATCGTGCAGATGGCGGTCGGCCTGACCGTGGGCCTGGGCGTCTCGTTCGCGCTCGCTTTGGTCGCGGCGGAGGGCATCCGCAACACGCTCTTCGGCGTCACGGGCCGGGATCCGATGATCTACGTCGCCGTGGCCGGGCTGGTCACAATCATCTCGATGATCGCGACGCTGGTCCCGGCTCAGCGGGCCACCCGGGTCGATCCGATGATTGCGCTGCGCGCCGAGTGACCTTCACACACGTCGCCATCAGTGGTTTTTGCGGTTTTTGCGCCTGAAATCGCCGATCCGGACCTGCAAATCGCGGCCACGGCATTGTAAATCGTGTACACGCGCTGCCGATCGCATCCCCGGCGCTGCCGATCGCATCTTTCGGCGTGCGAGTGTCAGAATCTTGACGGCAGATCGCAAACTCCGGCGAGCCGACCGCGTCCGCCGCGTGGCCGAATGCGAATCCGGCGCTGCCGATCGCGTTTTCAGCGTCGCCGATCGTGGATTTTCGCTGTTCGATCGCGTTTCCCGGCCGGTGAATCGCTCACCCCGGCCGGCGAGATTCGTTTCCGGCGCTGCCGATCGCTCCCGCCGGCTCGCGAGATGCGGAAACTCGATTGCAAGACGCAGTTTCTCCTCTGCAAAACAGAGCCCCCGGCCCGCCGATCCGGAAATCCGTTTTGCGAATCCCGTACACGCACGGCAAGAGGCGTCCGCGCGTCTGCACGTGCCATCCATTGGTCTGCAAGGGGCGTTCGCTCGTCTGCGAGGGGCATTCGCCGGTCTGCAAGTGACGTCCGCACGCCGTTGAAAGTCGCTTGCACGCCCGTCAGACGCATCCGCACGTCCGTCAATCACGAACCCGCGCCTCGAAGGAGCATTCGCGGCTCTGCCAATGGCAGAAACACTTCCGCGACTTCGGCGCGCACGAGTGTGAGTGTCATCCGCGGCGCTGCAATTCGCATCCGCATCGCGGTCAAAGCCAATAACCGGCCGGTGATTGCCAGCCCCGGACTCGCGAGTGCCGCGCGCACGACGGCGAAAACGATAATCTCAGCCGCCCAACAACTTTCGCAGGCCTCTCCACGGCGCCTTGATCACTTTGACCGCTGTGCTTTCGTGAAGCAGAGCGATCCCATCGTCCTGCGGGGCCGGAGGAAGGTCCAGCGTCGGCGGACCCACGCCGATTGTCACGACTTCACCCATGGGATCCGAGGGCGTGGACCGCGCCGATACGATTTCGTGGAGTTAGAAGGCCGAACGCTTGTCGACGAACAGGTCCGGATAACCCTTCTTCAGGTTCTCGACCTTGGGCCGATCGTTGATCGCGATGTACGGCTCGTACGGATGCAGGTACACGTAGTCCTGGTGGTATCCCTCCGCCTGGTAGAACGCCTGCAGCGGCACCACCTCGGTCACGATCCTGTGGCGGAACACCTTCGCATCGTCCAACTGCTTGATGTACGCGCGCGCGACGGCCGCCTGGCGGTCGCTCGTCGTCTGGATCATCGAGCGATACTGCGTCCCCTCGTCCGGTCCCTGCCGATTCAGTTCAGTAGGATCGTGCGCGACGGCGAAGAACACCTTCAGCAGCGTCCCCACCGAAACCTGCGAGGGGTCGTAGACGACGCGGACGGACTCCGCGTGACCGGTGCGTCCCATGCTCACGACTTCGTACGAT
>DASQHH010000945.1:0-2944 GCA_035632195.1 Vicinamibacterales bacterium | reverse complement strand
ATCAGGGTGTGAGCGGCGTCTGCACTGAATCTTGCATCGCTGACCGCGCATGGAGCTCAACCCTCGCCTGACTCCGACGACAGGTGGATCGCACTCGAGCGGACTGAACGTGACACTTCACCGCGCGGCTTCGAGCGTCTGGGATCGCCGTGGATGGAACGGCATGCAGACCCGGGCGACGGCAGCGCGATGGCTGATCGGAGGAGGCGCGGCCGCCCTGGCGCTGCAGGGCCTGCGACACAAGGGCGCCACGCGCGCGACACTTGTCGGCATCGGCGGCACGCTCGCACTGTGGGCACTGCACGGCGACAACGAGTGGCCCGACGCGCGGCGCTGGTTCGAACGCATGATCGAAAAAATCGGCGGCCTCGCCGAGGATCCGGTTCACGAGGCCTCGGCCGATTCGTTTCCCGCGAGCGATGCGCCGTCCTTCACGTCGACCGTAGGGACGGGCGTCCGCCACGGGCTCCACTGATGTTCGGACCGCTCCGCATTCCGCTGCCGTGGAAAGAGCTTGGCCGGCGCACCATCAGGGAGATGATCGACGACGATGCGCTGGACATGTCGGCGCAGCTCGCCTACTACTTCTTCCTGGCGCTGTTTCCAGCCGCGTTGTTTCTCGTGGCGATCATCAGTTTCATTCCGGTCGCCGGCCTGCTCGACGCAATCAACCGCTCGCTCGCGCACATCGCGCCGCCTGAAGTCATCTCACTGTTGACCGACCAGGTCTGGAAGATCGCGCACAACCAGAACGGCGGCCTGTTGACCGTGGGCATGCTGGGCACCATCTGGAGCATGTCCGCCGGGATGACCGCGATCATCACGGCGCTCAACCAGGCGTATGACGTCACCGAAGGCCGACCGTGGTGGAAGGTACGCGCCATCGCCATCGGGCTGACGATCGCGCTGTCGGTCTTCGTCGTCGTTTCGTTCGCGCTCGTCATCGCCGGGCCCACGGTCGCCGAAAAGCTGGCGCAGCACCTGTATCTCGGCGCTGCGTTCGAATGGACGTGGAAGATCGTCCAGTGGCCGGTGGTGTTCGTGCTCGTCAGCGTCGCGATGGCGCTGATTTACTATTACGCGCCGGACGCGAAGCAGAGCTGGATCTGGATCACGCCGGGATCGATCCTCGCGACGCTGCTGTGGCTGATCATCTCGCTGGCGTTCAAGGTGTACGTCGCGAAGTTCACATCCTACAACGCGACGTACGGCGCGCTCGGCGGCGTCATCGTGCTGCTCCTCTGGTTCTACGCGTCCGGCATCGCTGTTCTGGTCGGCGCTGAGCTGAATTCCGAAATCGAACACGCGTCGCCGCAGGGCAAGGCACCGGGCGAGAAGGTGCCGGGGGAGAACGAGCAGCCGAAATCGATCGAGGCCCCTCGCGGACCGCAGCGTCCGGTGCCGCTCGCAGTCATGGCGCCGATCTGTTCCGAATCGCCGCCGGCAAGAGCGTCCGACTGGATTGTGGGCGCACTCGTGCTGGTCGAAATGGCCGCGCTCACCTACGCGCGGCTTCGCAGCCGGCTCCGCGCGATCCGCGGCTAACACGAATTCTTCTCGACTTCGGGCCTTCTCGGGCGGATATAGAATGGCCTCCAGGTGGAGAGCCTCTTCCGCTTCCTCTTCAAGTACCCGCCGTTGATGTACCGGCAGGGCGACGTCGCGTGGGGATTCTCGCGCGGCGTCATGCTGGCGGTCGGCGTCGCGGCCGCGGCTGCGATCCTCGCGCTCGTCACGTACCGCGGGCTCGCGGCCGCCGAACGGACGCGTGACCGCATCGTGCTCGTCGGCCTCCGGCTCGCCGCGCTGGCCGTGCTGGTCGTCTGCCTCTTCCGCCCGACGTTGATCCTGAAAGCGGCGGTCCCGCAGCAGAACTTCCTCGGCATCCTCGTCGACGACTCGCGCAGCATGGCCATTGCCGACCGCAACGGCGAGACGCGCAGCGCGTTCATCCAGCAGCAGCTGAGCGGGCCGAACGCAAAGCTCTATGAGGAGCTGTCGCGTCGCTTTGTCCTGCGCCTTTTCAGTTTCTCTTCGTCCGCAAGCCGCGTCGCGTCGACGCACGACCTGAAGTACAGCGGCACCGCGACGCACGTCGGCCAGGCGCTCGAGCGGGCGCGCGACGAGCTCTCGGGCCTGCCGCTCGCCGGTCTGGTCGTCGTCACCGACGGCGCAGACACGTCCGACGCGGCGATCGACGACACGCTCGCGAGCCTCAAAGCGCGGTCGATTCCCGTGTTCACCGTCGGCCTCGGCCAGGAGCACTTCGCGCACGACATCCAGGTGACGCGCGTCGAGACGCCGCGCTCGGTTCTCAAGGGCACGTCGCTCGTCGTCGACGTCGTGCTCTCGCAGAACGGCTACGGGGGACAGACCGTCCCCATCAGCGTCGAAGACGACGGACGGATCATCGCGACGCAGGACGTGAAACTGCCGCCCAACGGCGAGTCGGCCACCGTGAAGGTCCGCTTCACGGCATCCGAAGCCGGCCAGCGTGTCTTCCGCTTCAAGGTGCCGACGCAGCCGGACGAGCAGGTCACGCAGAACAACGTCCGCGACGCGCTCATCCAGGTGAACGATCGCATCGAGAAGGTGCTTTATTACGAGGGCGAGCCGCGGCCGGAATACAAGTTCCTGCGCAACGCCATCGGCGACAACACGTCGACGCTCAAGCTGGGTGCCGATGCGAACCTGCAGGTCGTCGGCCTGGACCGGACCGCCGAGAACAAGTACTACCGCCAGGGACTCAGCGACGAGAACGAAGTCATCGGTGGATTTCCGAAAACGCGCGAAGAGCTCTTCGCGTATCGCGCACTGATTCTCGGCAGCGTCGAGGCCGCCTCGTTCACGCCCGAACAGCTGCGCATGATTGCGGATTTCGTCAACAAACGCGGCGGCGGCCTGCTGATGCTCGGGGGCCGCCGGGCGTTCGCGGAAGGCGGGT
>DASQHH010000944.1:0-5087 GCA_035632195.1 Vicinamibacterales bacterium | reverse complement strand
CGCGAGCCGCCCCTACCTTTTTTCACCCGTCTTGACGCAGGGCCGTCCCTGGACCGAAACTCGTTACGTTCCATGAGCAAACGGGCGGCAGTCTTCGCGCTCCTCTGCGCGGTGGTCGGTCTGGCGGCGTCCGCGGCTGCGGCTTACACGCACTACCAGCTGCTGCACGACCCCAACTACAAGAGTTTCTGCGACGTCACGGCGAAAATCAGCTGTACGGTTGTCTACCAGACGCAGTACAGCACCGCGTTCGGCATCCCGGTCGCTCTCTTCGGCATCATCTGGTTCGTGCTGGCGCTGCTCCTGTGCGCCGTCGGCTTCACGGCGCGCGACGCCGTCCGCGAGAGCATTCCCGGGTATTTGTTCGCGCTCTCGACTGCGGCGCTGGCGGTCATCCTGTACCTCGGCTACATGTCGATCTTCCGTATCCACGCGTACTGTCCTGTCTGCCTGACCACGTATGCCGCCGTGATCGGGCTGTTCATCGTTTCCGGTGCGGCGACGACTTTTCCCATGACCACACTGCCTCGCCGTGCTGCGCGCGATCTGCGAGTGTTCGTCGGCAGCCCGCTCGCCATCGCCATCGCTGTGATTGTCTTCGCCGGCGCGGCGTCGACGCTCGCGTTCTTTCCGCGCGAAGGCTCGGTGATGGACGGCGCTCCGTCCGCGGCGCCGGCCGCCGCGCTGACCGCGGATCAGCGCTCCGAGATCGAGCGGTTCATGGACGCCGCGCCCCGTATTCCGTTGATCATCTCGGCGGAGGGCGCGAAGGTTCTGATCGTGAAGTTCAACGATTTCCAATGCCCCGCGTGCGGCCAGTCTTATCTGCAGTACAAGCCGATCCTCGCCAAGTACGACGCGAGCAATCCCGGCGCGGTGAAGATGGTCCTGAAGGACTATCCGCTCAATCCGCAATGCAACGCGAACGTCACGGTCATGCTGCACCCGGCGGCATGCGACGCGGCCGTCGCCGTGCGGCTCGCGAAGCTGCACAACAAAGAATCCGAGATGGAGGACTGGCTCTACACGCACCAGCCGCAGATGACGCCGCCGTCGGTCCGTCAGGCAGCGCGCGACATCGGCGGCGTCACCGACTTCGACGCGAAGTTCGATTCGACGATGGCGCTCATCAAGGGCGACATCGCGCTCGGCAAGACGCTCGACGTCCGGGGCACGCCGACGTTCTTCATCAACGGGGTGAAGTTCGACGTCGCCATCCAGCCACAGTACTTCGACCAGGCGATTGCCTACGAGCTGAAGCGGGCGTCCGCGGCGAAGTGATTTGACCGCCGCGATTGCGACGTCGGAGCTCACGAAGGACTTCGCCGTCGGCTTCTGGCGGAAGCGCCCGTACCGGGCGCTCGACCGGCTGACGCTCGAGGTCCATGCGGGAGAGGTTTTCGGGTTTCTCGGCCCCAACGGCGCCGGCAAGACGACGACCCTGAAGCTGCTGATGCAGCTGGTGCTGCCGACGTCGGGCCGCGCCGAAATGCTCGGCAGGCCCCTCGGCGACCTCGGCGTCAAACGCCGCCTCGGCTACCTTCCAGAGAATCCGTATTTCTACGATCACCTGACCGCCGAGGAGCTCCTCGTGTATTACGCGCGCCTCTTCGGCTGCAGCGGCGCCGACAGCCGAGCCCGTGCAGCGCGGCTGCTCGACGAAGTGGCCATCGGCGGGGAGCGGCGTCTGCAGCTGCGGAAGTTCTCGAAGGGCATGCTTCAGCGCGTCGGCATCGCGCAGGCGCTGATCAACGATCCCGACCTGGTGGTGTTCGACGAGCCGATGTCGGGCCTGGACCCGCTCGGACGCCGCGACGTGCGCGCCCTGATCCTGCGCCTGCGCGACCGCGGCTGCACCGTCTTTTTCAGCTCGCACGTCCTGAGCGACGCGGAGACGCTCTGCAGCCGCGTCGCGATTCTCGCCCGGGGACGGCTCGTCACGACCGGCAAGCTCACGGACATGCTCGCCTTTCGCGCGGGTGGCTGGGAGCTCGTCGTCGCCGGCGCCTCCGAATCGCTCGTCGCATCCGCCGGATCGCGCGCGCGCCGGATGGTGCGCATCAGCGAGGGGCGCTACATGCTCGACCTGCCGCTCGATCCCCCGCCCGAGCGGCTGCTCGGCGAGCTGACCGCCGGCGGCGCGCACCTCGTGTCGCTGAATCCGATCCGCGAGACGCTCGAGGACTTCTTCGTCGAGCAGGTCAGCGCACAGTCGGTCCTCACGGCACGACGGGGACTCGAAACGTCATGAGGGCGGTCGGCTGGATCGCGGTCAACGTGTTCCGCGAGTCGGTGCGCGACAAGGTGCTCTACAACCTCGTCGCGTTTGCGATCCTGCTGATCGGCGCGTCGTATCTGATCGGCCAGCTGACGGCAGGTCAGGACGTGAAGATCATCAAGGACCTCGGTCTCGGCGCGACGTCGATGTTCGGGCTCTTCATCGCGGTGTTCATCGGCATCGGCCTCGTGTCGAAGGAAGTGGAGCGCCGCAGCATCTACAGCCTGCTCGCGAAGCCGATTCACCGGCACCAGATCGTCATCGGCAAGTACTGCGGGCTGGTGCTGACGCTCGCCGTCAATCTCGCGGTGATGGCGCTCGCCCTTTACGTCGTGCTCGCCTACATGGCATGGGGTGTCGCGCCGGACGTCGCGCGCGCGTGGGATGCGCCGGCGCTGGATCCGGCTCTCGGCGTCGCGATTGGACTGATCCTCCTGGAGCTGATGCTCGTCACCGCGATAGCGCTGTTCTTCTCGACGTTCTCGACTCCGATCCTGTCGGCCGCAATGACGTTCGCGGTCTACGTTGTCGGTCATTTCTCCGCCGACCTCCGGCGCTTCCGTGACGTCGTCGATTCTCCGGCCGCCGCGCGGCTGGCGAGCGGCCTGTACTGGGTGCTGCCGAACCTCGCGCAGTTTGACGTCAAGGCCGACGTCGTTCACGGCCGGCATGTCCCGCTCGGCTACGCTGCCAACGCGACCGCTTACGGCCTCGTCTACATTTCTCTGCTGCTCGTGCTGTCGGTGTTCGTCTTCTCGCGGCGCGATTTCAAGTAGGGATGCGAAACGTCTGGCGCATGCTCGTCGTGGCCATCGTCGCAGCGACGCTGCTGACGGCCGCCGTGGAGCTGCAGGCCGCGCGCGAGCGATTCTATCCGCCGTCGGCGGCCGACGATGCCGTGCTCTACCTGCGATCGGCAACGCTGCTGCGGCGGTTGACGGTCGCGTACAACGCGCTCGCGGCGGATGTCTACTGGATCCGTGCCATTCAGTACTACGGCGGAACGAAGCGCCGTCTCGACACGACGCTGCTTGGGCCGGCACCGCCGCCGATGCTCGCGGCCGCGCCCGACGACTACAGTCTTCTGTACCCGCTTCTCGACATCACGACGACGCTCGATCCGCGATTCAACATCGCGTATCGCTTCGGCGCCGTGTTCCTCGCCGAGCCGTTCCCGCGCGGCGCCGGGCGGCCCGATCTGGCCGTGGCGCTGCTCGAAAAGGGATTACGTGAACGATCCGATAAATGGGAGTACATGGAGGACATCGGGTTCGTCCACTACTGGTACATCCACGATTACCGCACGGCGGCGGCGTGGTTCGAAAGAGCCAGCCAGGTGCCGAGCGCCCCGTGGTGGCTCAAGTCGCTCGCCGCGACGACGCTGGCGCAGGGAGGCGACCGTCGTTCGTCGCGGACGATGTGGCTGGCGATCCTCCAGTCGGCAGAGATTGACTGGCTGCGCACCGACGCACAGCGTCGGCTGATGCAGCTCGATGCGCTCGATGCGATCGACGAGTTGCAGTCGAAAGTCGACACATACACGAACGAGCATGGCGCGCTGCCTGCCGACTGGCGCTCCGTGCTCGGAGGCATTCCCACCGATCGTGCCGGTGCGCCGTTCGAGCTCGTCGACGGACGCGTCCGTCTGTCCCAGCGCTCGCCGCTCTGGCCGCTGCCCGACGAGCCGGTGCGCCTGGAGCCGCCCTCAGGCCGGCCGTCCGCATGATGGAGAATCCGCCTCCGGCCTGGCTCTTCATCACGTTCGCCGCCGCGCTCGGTTCGGTGGTCGGCAGCTTCCTGAACGTCTGCATTTATCGCCTGCCCATTCACAAGTCGATCGTGTGGCCCGCGTCGGCGTGCACGAAATGCGGCCACGAGCTGTCGTGGTACGAAAACGTGCCGATTGTCAGTTGGCTCGCCCTGCGCGCGCGCTGCAGATCCTGCGGCGAGCCGATAGCGGCACGCTATCCGATCGTCGAGGCGATCACCGGGACCATGTTCGCGCTCGCGTGGTGGTATTACGGCCCTGGCCTGCTGCTCGCCTCGAGGCTCGTGCTCGGCTGCTCGCTGCTGGTGCTGTTCGCGATCGATCTCGAGCATCAATTACTGCCGAATGCCATCACGCTTCCCGGCATCGTCGTCGGCTTCGTCTTCAGCCTGTTGACCGGCGAGCCGGGCCTCGTGGATTCGCTCATCGGGATCGTCGTGGGCGGCGGGTTTCTGTGGGCGATCGCAGAGGCGTACTACCGGATCCGGCATGAAGAGGGTCTCGGCATGGGCGACGTGAAGATGCTCGCGATGATCGGCGCCTTCATCGGCTGGAAGCTGACGCTGCTCACGCTGATGTTCGCCTCGCTCAGCGGAACCGTGGTCGGCATCGCGCTCATCGCGTCGAAGCGCGGCACGATGAAGTACGCGCTGCCGTTCGGCACGTTCCTGGCGCTCGGCGCGGCTTTCGCCGCCGTCGCCGGCCAGCCGCTGCTCGACTGGTACGTCAACCTATGGCGGTGACCGCGCGCCGCGCGGTCGCCCCTCGCCAGCAGAATGCGTCCGAGACGGACGCGCACGTCGCTGTCGTGCGGGTCGATCGCGAGCGCGCGGCGATACAACGGCTCCGCGCGCTCCGGGCTCCCTGCGGCTTCGAACGCCGCCGCCAGATCCGCGAGCACGCCGACGTCGTCGGGATCGAGCGCGAGGCACCGCTCGAGCATCGCGGAATCGCGCGGCGTGGCACTGCCGGCGCACGCCGCCGAAGCGTCGTCCGCCCGTCCGCGATCGCCGGCGGACTGCCGGAACGTTCCGGCGAACA
>DASQHH010000943.1:0-5466 GCA_035632195.1 Vicinamibacterales bacterium | reverse complement strand
CTTCGGTCCGAAATGGCTGATGCTGAGCAATCGTTCAAACAACTCCTGCTCCAGCACCGTGGCGAATCCGTAAAGAGCGAGTATGTCCTCGCGCACGTGCGTGTGGATGCGCAGCGTCACATCCGAGGACGGCTCGCCGAGGCCGTAGAACGTCGAGAGCGGAACGAACACGTCGTACCCGACGCCGTTGACGTCGACCACGATGCGGTTCGGATGTTTTTCGAGAAGACGCCCGCGGAGCTGCGCGATCACTTCGCTCGAGCCACTTTCGCCGCGAAGCCGGCAGAATGCGCGTGACAGATGGCAACGGCGAGCGCGTCGGCCGCGTCGTGCGGCTCGGGCGCCCGGTCGAGCTGAAGGATCACGCGGATCATCTGCTGGACCTGCGTTTTTTCCGCGCGCCCGTAGCCCACGACGGCGCGTTTGATTTCGGCCGGCGCGTACTCGACGACCGGCACGCCGGCTTCGACCGCGGCGAGCATCGCGACGCCGCGCGCGTGCCCGAGCTTGAGCGCGCTCTTGACGTTCACCGCGTGAAAGACGCTCTCGACCGCGACACAGTCGGGGCGATGCTCGCGCATCAGCGTGCTCAGGCGACGGTGGATGTGCAGCAGACGTTCGGGAAACGACGCAGAGGCGGGCGCGGCGATGGCGCCGCACACGAGCAGGCGATGGCGGGTGAGGTCGGTGTCGACGCAGCCGTAGCCCGTGCGTTCCGAGCCGGGGTCGATACCGAAAATTCTCACGCCAGCGAGGCCTCGATCTCCTTTTCCTCGATGTCGAAGTTCGACGACACGTTCTGCACGTCGTCGTGGTCCTCGAGGCCCTCCATCAGCTTGATCATCTGCTGGGCGGCCTTGCCTTCGAGCTTCACGTAGTTCTGCGGGATCATCGAGACCTTCGCGGTCGCCGGCTCGATCCCGAGACCTTTGACCGCTTCGTTGACCGCCGGAAACTTGTCGGGCGCGCTGAACACTTCCCAGTTGTCCTCGTCGTCCTGGAAATCGTCGGCGCCCGCGTCGAGCACGGCGTTCATCAGCTTCTCTTCGTCCGCCTTGGTCTTCTCGACGACGATGTAGCCCTTCTTGTTGAACATCCAGGCGACGGCGTTGGGGGCGGCGAGGTTGCCGCCGTGCTTCTCGAGGAGATGCCGGATCTCGCCGGCGGTGCGGTTCTTGTTGTCCGTGAGGACCTCGATGATCATCGCGGCGCCGCCGGGGCCGTAGCCTTCGTAGAACGCCTCTTCGTACGAGACGCCGGGCTCCTGGCCGGTGCCGCGGCGGATGGCGCGCTCGATGTTCTCGCGCGGCATGTTGCTCGCCTTGGCTTCCGCGACGATCGTCCGCAGCCGCGGATTCATGTCGGGATCGCCGCCTCCCGCCCGGGCGGCGACGGTGAGCTCTTTGATGAGGCGCGTGAAAATCTTGCCGCGTTTGGCGTCCGCGGCGCCCTTCTTATGCTTGATGGAATGCCACTTGGAATGGCCGGACATGCAAGAAACTCCCTGAAAATGCGCGAACCGGACTGCAAATTTTATCACACCAGAGATTGCCGCCGGCGCGACAGGATGATCCAGACGTCCGCGCGATCATCCCACGCACGGCCGCGGTAGTCGCCCAGAACGGCCTCGACCGCGAAACCCGCGCGCCCCAGCGCCCGCGCGGTCTCGTCGACGGACAGCGTGCGGAAGACGAGCGAGAACCGCCGCTCGGTCGTCCGGCGGTCCCGGCGCTCGATGTACCGCTCGTCGAACGTCGTCAACCGGCGCTGCCGGTCCTGACGCACCGACTCGACCAGGGTCACGTCGGCACCGCGCGCACGGCCTCGGAACGTGACGCGGTCGGAGTACTCGCGCCACTGCGGGACGTCCGGTACCAGGTCGACCGCCAGCGTGCCGCCCGGCGCCGTCACCGCCGCCACCGCGCGGAGCGTGCGCCCCAGATCGCGCGGCTGGATCAGCGATTGAAGAATCCCGTATGGCGCAATCACGGTCGCAAAGGACCCGGGCCGAAACGGCAGGTGCCGGATGTCTCCGCGGACAAGGCGTGCCCCGCCAGAGCGCGCAGTTCGAACGCGGCTTGCCCCGCCGAAGCGCGCAGCGCGAAGGCGGGCGCGCTCGAGCATCTGCGCCGACCGATCGACGCCGACCACCTCGACGCCGGCCCGCGCCAGCGTAATCGTGACGCGTCCCGTGCCGCAGCCAAGCTCGAGAACGCGGCCCGGCGCCTCGGCGGTCAGTCGACGCCAGAACGGCAGGTCGCGCCGGCCGAGCGTCTGCGCGTTTTCCCAGTCGTAGAACCGCGCGTAGTCGTCCCACCCTTCCCAGCCTTCCTGCACGGCGCGAGTGTCCCATACAATCGCGCGGATGGACGATCTGGAACGCTGGCGGGACGAGTTTCCGATTCTTGCCCGCACCGTCTACATGATCAGCAATTCGCTGGGCGCCATGCCGAAGCGGGCCGCCGCGAATCTCGCCGCATACGCCGACGCGTGGGCCTCCCGTGGCGTCCGCGCGTGGGAAGAGCGCTGGTGGGAGATGCCGCTCGAGGTCGGGAATCGAATCGCGCGGATCGTCGGAGCGCCTCCAGGCACGGTCAGCATGCACGAGAACGTGACCACGGCGCATCTGGTCGCGCTGTCGTGCGAGCGTCCGGCGGGGGCGCGGCGGCGAATCGTCTGCTCCGCGCTCGACTTTCCGTCGATGATTTACCTGTTCCGCGCGCAGGAAGCGAACGGGTTCGAACTGCGCGTCGTTCCAGGCGCCTCGGACGGCGGCGGCCTCCGCATCGATACCGGGCGGCTCCTCGAGGCGATCGACGAGACCACGGCCGTCGTCGCCATTTCGCACGTGCTCTTCCGGACGTCGTACATCGTCGACGCCGCCGCGATTGCGCGCCGGGCGCGCGAGGTGGGCGCGACGATCGTCCTCGACACGTATCAATCGGCGGGGATCGTGCCGGTCGATGTGTCGGCGCTCGGCGTCGACTTCGCTGTCGGCGGCTGCCTGAAATGGCTGTGCGGCGGACCGGGCGCGGCGTTTCTGTACACGCGCCCAGACCGGTTGACGGCCGCGCGGCCTTCGGTCACCGGATGGCTGTCGCACTCGAGGCCGTTCGCGTTCGATACCGGCCCGATCGTCGATCCGCGGCACGATGCCATGCGGATGATGAACGGGACGCCCTCGATCCCGGCTTACTACGCGGCTATCGGCGGCCTCGACATCATCAACGAGGTCGGCGTCGAGGCAATCCGCGGGAAGTCGACGCGCATGACGGCGCGGCTGCTCGATCTCGTCGACGCGCGGTCGGCGCGGGGATTTTCATCGGCCGCGCCGCGCGACCCCAGTCGGCTCGCAGGCACCGTGGCGGTCGACGTGCCGGACGCGCCGCTCGTCGCGCGGACGCTGAAGGCGAGGGACTTCGTGGTCGATTACCGCCCGGGCGTCGGCATTCGCATCTCGCCGCACTTCTACAACACGATGGAAGAGATCGATCGCATCGTCGCGGAGATCGCGTCGATCGTCGAGAAGCGCGATTACGTGGAAGAGACCGTGCGGTCGCTGGTGACCTAGTCGGACACGGCGAGCTCGCCGGGGACGATCGGCCGCGTTCGCGGCAGGCGGCCGAGGCGGGCCAGGTTGCCGACGAAGGCCAGAATCCCGATGAAGATCATCAGCTTGGCCGAGTCGCCGGCGCGCGTCTGCGGCAGGACCTTCCACGCCAGCCACAACGCGGGCTGCGCCCAGGACACGGCCCATACCGTTCCGTAGAAGTACCGGCGCTCGTGCCCTTCGCCTTTCGTCGATGCCTTCACGCGCGGCAGCCGTCCCAGCGCGCCGAGAATCCAGATCGTGCCGGCAAGCGGAAAGTAAGCGACGCGATAAATCTCCTTCAGGTGCCAGTGTCCGGTCGCGATCGCCCACAAGAGGCCTGCGATGTTCAGCACGGCGAAGGCGATCGCTTCGCTCCAGGCGAACGTGTAACAGACACGCCGGTACAGGGGGTTCGGGCGATCCTCGGTAAACCGGATGATGTAGGGCTTCGGCTCGACGCCGGGAAGCCGTCCTCGCAGGCCGGCAACGCCGGTGCCCACGAGGACGGCGCCGAGCCACCACATCATCCGCCAGTCGAAGCCGCGCTCGAAGAGATCGAATGTCAGCGGTCCGGGCGCGATGAAGAACACGAAGATCCAGATCGGCCAGTGGTTGAATCGGTAGTAAAGCTTGTTGCGCTCGCGGATTTTGCGCTCGGATGCGTACTCGACGGGTATGTTCAATTCTGCTTTTTCTTGGTGGACTTGCGAGTATAACCCGCGGACGGAATCTGCGCCGAGCCGCTCCACATGCCGCGCCTCGACAGCTGCGCGTCGGCTTCCGCCTTCTGGAGCTCGTCGAAGCGACTCAGCGTCGCGCGCGCCGCCACCCGCGCGAGGCCTTCGCGGACCAGCAGCGCGTTGACGAACACTCCGTCCTCGGTCACCACGTACGCTGCGCGACCTTCCGCCGGTTCTCGTTCGAGGCGCACCCACCGGTTGGTGACGATGCCGGCAAGGCGATCGCGTGCTTCAGCGCCGAACGGCTCGCCGCTCGCCGGCTGGCGACTGGACGCGCGGCCGATCGTCGGCGCCTTGATGCCGAGCAGACGTACGTGGCCGACGGTCGCGACGTCGATAGTGTCGCCGCTCACCGCGGCACGTACTAGTACCGAATCCGAGCGCACGATGCGGGCTGCGGAGGACAGCTGAAAAACTGCCAGGGTCCAGGCGAGCAGAACGGGAAGAACTTGCATGGGCATCTCCAGTTGGCGGGGGAATCCGCGCCACGGCGATGCGCTCGTGCAAACGACCCGCCGCGTCAGCGGGGACAGAGCTCGCGCACGGGGACAGAGCCCGCACGTTGGGGACAGAGCTCACGCGCGGGGACAGAGCTTACACGCAGGGACGGAGGCCGTGGAGGGCGATGCCGACGGCGACGGCGAGGTTGAGGGAATCGACCGCGTCGCTGATCGGAATCCGGAGCCGCACGTCCGCGAGCGACGCCGCTTCGTCGCTGAGCCCCGCTCCTTCGGCGCCGACCAGCAGCGCCACCTTTCCTACCTGCCCTACCTGGCCGACCCGCCCCGCCTGCCCGGTCCGCCATTCGTCGATCGGCACCGACGGCTCGCGCGGCGTCAGGGCAACGATGGCGAATCCCTGGCCGCGGATCGCGTCGATGGCGGCGGGCCACTGCTCTGTCCTGGCGAACGGCACCCGCAGCACGGCCCCCATCGACGTCCGGATCGATTTCCTGTACAGGGGATCGGCGCACTCCGGACTCAGGATCACTGCGTCCGCTCCGAACGCAGCCGCGTTGCGGAAAACGCCGCCGACGTTGTCGGGGTTGGTCACACTCTCCAGCACGATTGCCGTTTGTGCGCGCGCGAGCGCCGCGTCGACCGACCGGTCCGCAGGCCGGTCCACGAGCGCGAG
>DASQHH010000942.1:0-5226 GCA_035632195.1 Vicinamibacterales bacterium | reverse complement strand
AGGGGAGCGGTTTGACCAGGACCGCGCCGGCGAAGCCGAAGACCGCGGTACCGGCGCCGATGCCGATGGCGAGCGTCGCGATCGCCACGAGCGAGAAGGCCGGATAGCGCCACAACGTACGCACGGCGTATCGCAGGTCCTGCAGCGTCGTTTCGACGAGCGGCAGGCTGCGGCCGCCGCGATGGTGTTCCACGGTCTGCATCGATCCTCCAAACGACAGCCGCGCGGCGCGGCGCGCCTCGGCTTCCGTCATGCCGCGGCGCACGTGCTCGTCGACGAGCATGTGCAGGTGCGACGCGATCTCCTCGTCAAAGTCGTCGTCGTCGGCACGGCGGCCCAGCACGCCGCGCACCCGCGCCCAGACGACTGCGAGCCATGCTGGCATCTAGCGCTCCGACATGCGCAGCAACCGGCCGATCACGCCCGCGATGCGCTCCCAGTTGCGCGTCTCGGACGCGAGCTGCTTCCGGCCGGCCTTCGTGATCGCGTAGAACTTGGCTTTGCGGTTGTTGTCGGAGGTGCCCCACTCGGCGGAAATCCAGCGGCGCTGCTGCAGGCGCAGCAGGGACTGATAGATCGTCCCCTGATTGAGCTGCAGCACGTCGTCGGAGAGCTGCTCGATGCGGCGCGCGATGCCGTAGCCGTGCAGCGGACCCATGACGTCCAGCGTCTGCAGGACCATCAGGTCCAGCGTGCCCTGGAGGACGTCGGCTCTTGATGATTCGCCCATTGCTCCTGTTAGACGCGCACAGGAGCAAAAAGGTTGGCGCGGGTATCATTGGCGCCGAAGACGATGGACGATGAGGTTCTTGGAAAGGCCTACGACGCGCGCCTGATGCGCCGGCTGCTGCACTACCTGCGGCCGTACCGGCGGCAGGTGATCGTCGCCTTTGGGGCGATTGTCGTCGGCTCCTCGGCGTCGCTCGCCCAGCCGTATCTGATCAAAACGGCCATCGACCGCTACATCGCGGCGAGGCAGATGAACGGGCTCGACGCGCTCGCCGGCCTGTATTTCGTCATCCTCGTCGCGGCGTTCGCGTCGGAATACATCCAGACATGGACGCTGCAGCTGACCGGACAGCGCATCATGTTCGACCTGCGGTCGGCCATCTATGGGCACCTGCAGCGGCTGGATCTCCGCTATTACGACCGGAATCCGGTCGGCCGCCTGATGACGCGCGTGACGTCCGACGTCGACGTCATCAACGACCTGTTTACGTCGGGCGTCATCACGGTGTTCGGCGACGTCTTCTCGCTCGTGGGGATCATGGGCGTCATGCTGTGGATGAACTGGCGGCTGGCGCTCGTCGCCTTCGCGACGATGCCGCTCATCGTGCTGGTGACGCAGTGGTTCCGGAGCCACGTCCGCGAGTCGTACCGCGTCGTCCGCGGCTTGATCGCGCGGATCAACGCGTTCCTGCAGGAGAACATCACCGGGATGATGACGGTGCAGCTGTTCCGGCGGGAGGCGCTGAACTTCGCGCGCTTCGACGAGATCGATGCGAAGCACCGCGACGCGAACATCGAGTCGATCTTCTACTACGCCGTTTTCTATCCCGCGATCGAAGCCGTGAGCAGCCTCGCGTCGGCGCTCATCATCTGGTACGGGGGCGGCCGCGTCATTCAGCACGCGCTGACGCTCGGCGCGCTGGTCGCGTTCATTCAGTACGCGCAGCGCTTCTTCCGGCCGATCAGCGACATGTCGGACAAGTTCAATGTCCTGCAGGCGGCGATGGCCTCGTCCGAGCGCATCTTCGGGCTGCTGGACGAACCCGTCGCCGTCTCTTCTCCGACAACTCCGGTTGTCCGTCCGCTGCCCGCGTCCGGCCACATCCGCTTCGAGAATGTCTGGTTTTCGTACACGAGCTCTGTCCCCGCGCGCGGGGACAGAGCTCAAGACGGGGGACAGAGCTCGCGCGCGGGGACAGAGCTCCACGACGCGGACTGGGTCCTTCGCGACGTCAGCTTCGAGGTCCGTCCCGGACAGCGCATCGGCATCGTCGGCGCGACGGGGTCCGGAAAGACCACGATGATCAACCTGCTGCTGCGGTTCTACGACGTGCAGCGCGGGCGCATCACCATCGACGGCGTGGACATCCGCGAGCTCGACCTGGCCGACGTGCGCGGCCTGTTCAGCCTCGTCCTGCAGGACGTGCACCTGTTTTCCGGCACCATCGCCGACAACATCCGCCTGGGTAACGCGTCGATCGACGATGCCGCCATCGCCAGGGCGGCGAAGGCGGTGCACGCCGATGGGTTCATCGGGCGGCTGTCCGGCGGCTACGAGGCCGCCGTGGCGGAGCGCGGGTCGACGCTGTCAGTGGGGCAGAAACAGCTGTTGTCGTTCGCGCGCGCCCTCGCGTTCGATCCGCGCGTGCTGATCCTCGACGAAGCGACGTCGAGCGTCGACACGGAGACCGAGCTGCTGATCAGCGACGCGCTGCGCGCGCTGATGAAGGGGCGGACGACCATCGCCATCGCGCACCGGCTGTCGACGATCCAGGACATGGACCGCATCTTCGTGCTGCACAAGGGGAAGCTGCGCGAATCGGGGACGCACCAGGAGCTGCTCGCGCAGCGCGGGATCTACTTCAAGCTGTTCCAGCTGCAGTACTCAACGTAACGCAAACACGCATAGCGACAGTCCGGAGATCGTCGCCACGTACTGCACGCCGTCGACCTGATACGTCATCGGGCCGTTGACGATCTGCGCGCCGAGGTTCGTCTTCCACAGCAGCGCGCCGCTCCGCGCGTCGAGTGCCTGGAAATAGCCCTCGCGTCCGCCGGTGAAGAGGACGTCGCCGGCGGTCGTCAGGATGCCGCTGTCGGTGACGTCGGTCATCGGGAACTTCCACCTCTGATCGCCGGTCGCCGCGTCGATCGCGAGCACGGCGCCGGTCGCGGCCGCTTCGGTCCAGTTGTTGATCGGGCCGCGCCGCAGTCCCGGAACGCCGGGCGCGCCCGGGACCGGCACGTAGTTGCGGTTCGCGCCGCCGCCGAAGTTGCGCCCTTCGACGTACTGCACGTCGGTGCCGCCGAAGATCGTCGCGTAGCCCTCCCACGCCGAGACGTAGAAGAGTCCCGTGCGCGGACTGTACGACGGCGAATACCAGTTCGTGCCGCCCTGGTTGCCGGGCCACGTCGGCTGCCCCGGCGGCTGAATCGTCTGGTGCGGCCGCCCGCGCTCGTCGAACGTGTCCATCCAGTTGACCTTGACGAACGGTTTGCCGACGAGGAACTTTCCCGTCTCGCGTTCGAGCACGTAGAAGTTGCCGTTGCGGTTGGCCCAAATCATCGCCTTGACCGGCGCGCCACGCCAGTTGATGTCGGCGAGGACGGGGACCTGCACCGAGTCGTAGTCGTAGCGATCGTGCGGCGTGAACTGGTAGTGCCACTTCAGCCGGCCGGTGTCGGCATCGAGCGCGACGACCGAATCGGTATAGAGGTTGTCGCCAGGCCGCTGCTCAGCGTTCCAGTCGGGACCGGCGTTGCCGACGCCCCAGTAGGTCAGGTTGAGCGCGGCATCGTACGAACCGGTGACCCAGACGGATCCGCCGCCGTGCTTCCAGGCTTCGGCATCACAGAACCTTCCTTGCGCCGGCGGACAGGGCTGCCAGCTGTCGTATCCGGCTTCGCCGGGACCGGGGATGGTGTTGAAGCGCCAGACTTCCTTGCCGCTGCGCGCGTCGAACGCCGCCACGAACCCGCGGATGCCGAACTCGCCGCCGCCCACGCCGACGATCACCTTGTCCTTCACAACAAGCGGCGCGTGAGTGACCGAATATCCCGACATCGCCTTTGCGACCTCGATGTTCCAGATGGGACGGCCGCTCTTCGCGTCGATCGCAACGAGATGCGCGTCGAGCGTGCCCATGAACAGCGTGTCGCCGAGGATCGCGACGCCGCGGTTGTTCGAGCCGCAGCAGACAATCGTATTGCCGGGGATGTTGTAGCGGTAGATCCAGAAGACGCGGCCCGTCTTCGCGTCGAGCGCGACGACGTCGTTCGGCCGCTGCGTCAGGTACATCACCCCGTCGACGACGAGCGGCGTCGTCTGCCACGCGCCGGCGACGGCGGACTGATACATCCATTTCAGTTCGAGATTTTTCGCGTTCGCCGGCGTGATCTGCGTCAGGCCGCTGTAACGGTTGCTGAAGTAGCCGCCGGAGTACGTGAGCCAGTTCTGCGGCTCGCGCGACGCGTCGAGCAGCCGATTGCCCGACACCTGCTGCGCGACGAGCGGTGCGGATCCGAGGAGAACGAGCAGCGCAATGATGGTGCGCCTCATGTCACTTTCCCTTTAAAGAGAGCAGATAGGCCAGGACGTCGGCCAGCTCGTCGCTGCTGAGCGTCTTCGTGAAGGACGGCATCGCCGTTGTCGTTAGGACGGTCAACTCGCGCAGGTCGGCCTTCGTCAGCGAGACGAGACGCTCCTGGTCGTCGATCAGCTGCACGGTGTAGGTGTCTTCGTTGAGCCGGCGGCCATTAATCACTTTGCCGTCCCGCGTGACGGCGCGGACCGGGCGGTTAATCGGAAACATCTGGCTGACGGGATCCGTCAGCGACCGCTGGATCGAACCGGCGCTGCGGTTCGCGCCGATGTCGCTGAGGTCTGGCGCGACGCGCGAGCCCGCCGCGTCGATCCGATGGCAGCGGAGGCATCCGCCCTTGCCTTCGACCACCTGGCGGCCGCGGGCCACGTCGCCCGGTTTGACCGAACCGCGGTCGAAAGCGTTCATGTTGCGAAGGTAAGCGACGATTGCGGCCAGCTCCGCCTGATCGAACTTGAACCCCAGCATTCCGGTGCCCGGGATGCCGTTGCTCACAATGCGCACGAGGTCCTGATCGGTGGTGCCGTGGCGGAACCGGCCGCTCTTGAGATCGACGCTGCCGACGCCGTCGCCGTTGCTCCCATGGCACGTCGTGCACTGGGCGTCATAAATCCGCGCGCCGTAGGCGATGTCGGCCGGCGCGTACTCGACCCGGGCGAACTCGGTGGAGATGGCCGGCGGCTGCGCGCCGGCCTGGGCGAATGCGGACAGCGGGACGAACAGCGCGGCCGCCACGAAGAAGTGTCGCTCCATGGAGCGACGTTGTAGCACAAACGTCAGTGGCGCCGAAGGCTTAATCCGGTCAACAGCGTCACACGGGTGCCGTTTCTGGACGGCACCGCCGCGATATTGACCGGAATATTCATGATCCCGGAGCGGAACGTCATGCCCGTCG
>DASQHH010000941.1:0-5159 GCA_035632195.1 Vicinamibacterales bacterium | reverse complement strand
GAGGTGTGTCTGAGCGGGGTCTGAGTCGCCTCAGAGTCGCCTCAGACTCCTCCCAGCACTTAGTAGGGCTGCAGCGTCCCCCTGAACGGCACGACCTCGCCCGAAACGACATCGACGTTGAACGCGAGCGGTTCGCTGTTTGCGTCCTGCAACTCGATGTGGTGCCGTCCCGGCATCAGCGTCAGCGGTTGGCGCACCGGACCGAAGTCGCGCGCCGTTCCCACGAACGTTCCGTCGACAATCACGCTCGCCGTGTCAGGCGTCACATCGAACGACACGCCACCGTACGACCCCTGCACAATCTGATAGCCGGCCGGCGCGCCGTACACATACGTCGGGTACCCGAAGTCATACGGATATGCGACCGGGTAGCCGAGGTACAGACCGAACCCGATGAAGAAGTGCGGACGGAAGGAGTAGTACCGCCGGGGATACGTGACGACCGGAACCGCAAACCGTGGACGCGCATATCCGTAGGAGCGCGGCTCGACGTAAGCGCGGCCTCGGTACTCGGGACGCGGGACCGCACGCGCTCCTCCGGTGCCGACGGCGCGGCGCTGATCGAACGCGCGGGCCTGCGGCGCCGGCCGCGGCTGGACGTTCTCCCGACGCGGCTGAACGTTCTCACGCCTCGGCTGGATGTTCTCACGCCTCGGCTGGACGTTCTCACGCCGCGGCTGGACATTTTCCCGGCGCGGCTGCGCCCGCTGCTGCGGCGCCGCTTGAGGACGCGCCCTCGGCGCCTCGGCCCGCTGGCGCTGCTGCTGGGCGCGTGGCTGTGCCTGAGAGCGCTGCTGGCGCTCGGCCGGCGCCGGACGCGCATGCTGCTGCTCGCGTTTATCCTGCTTCCGCTCCCGCTGAGCCGCGGATGAGACAGTCGGGACGCTGATGAGCATCGGAAGGACGCACGCACTGAGAAGAATGCGCGAAATTCGCATAAAGGGCCTCCGCCACCCTTCGACAACGCAAGCCGTCTGCCACGTCGCGATGAGTTAGGATTCGGCACCATGGACCGGCGCGCAGTCCTGAAAGCCGCACTCGCGTGCGGCATCGCTAACCCGGTGGCTGCGCAGTCCGTGGCCGCGTCGCTGCCGCCGCAGCCGGGCGACGTGCTCGTCCGCCTCGGAGACACCTCAGAGACACCTCTGACCCCGGGGGATAGCGCGACCGATGCGATCCAGACGGCGGCGTGGGCGATGGACCCGGCGACGCGGACGCTGCGATCGGCCACGCGCCTCAATCAGATCCTGCTGCTGCGCCTCGATCCTTCGAAGCTCTCCGCCGAGACCCGCGACCGCGCCGCCGACGGCGTCGTCGCCTACACCGCCATCTGTACCCATAACGGCTGCGACGTGGACGACTGGATCAAGAGCGACGAAATCCTGTCGTGCTCGTGCCATACGTCGATGTTCGACCCGAAGGACGGCGCGAAAGTCGTGGACGGACCGGCGCCGCGTCCGCTGCCGGCGTTGCCGCTGAAGGTCGTCGACGGCCGGCTGACGGTCGCAGCGCCGTTACGTCGAAGGTCGGCTTCGAGAAAGGGTGATATGAAGCTGCTGCCGCTCCTCGCCGCGGCCCTCGTCTGTGCTCTGTCCCCGAGTTTGGGGACAGAGCACAGCGTAGGGGACAGAGCTCGGACTCAAGCTCTGTCCCCTGGATCGGGGACAGAGCTCGACCTCGGGCACCCTGCGGACGGCGACTGGCCGATGGTGCGGCGGACGTACGACGGCTGGGGGTACAGCCCGCTCGACGAGATCACGCCGAAGAACGTGTCCCACCTCCAGCCGGCCTGGGTGTATTCGACCGGTGTGACCAACGGACACGAAGCGCCGCCGATCGTCCACGACGGCGTGATGTTCGTGGCGACGCCGGGGGACCAGGTGCTCGCCCTCGAGGCGCGGACCGGCGCGTTCCTGTGGCGCTACAAACGCACGCTGCCGGACGACGTCATCCTGCTGCACGCGACAAGCCGCGGCGTGGCGCTCTATCGCGACAAGGTCTTCTTCGCGGCCGGTGAGGCGGTGCTCGTCGCCCTCGACGCGCGAACCGGCAAGGAAATCTGGACGACGAAGGTCGCGGAGAACAAGGACGGCTACTACATGTCGGTCGCCCCGCTGGTGGCAGGCGGCAAGGTCATCGTCGGCGCGTCCGGCGGTGAGCTCGGCATCCGCGGATTCGTCGCGGCCTTCGACGCGGAGACAGGCAAGCAGGCGTGGCGGACCTATACCGTGCCCGCGCCCGGCGAACCGGGCAGCGAGACGTGGCCGAAAGGCGACCAGTGGAAGACCGGCGGCGGACCGGTGTGGGTCACCGGCACCTACGATCCCGAAACGAACCTGACGTTCTGGGGCACCGGCAACGGCGGTCCATGGATGGGCGACCAGCGGCCCGGCGACAACCTCTACACATCGTCGACGCTCGCGCTCGACGTCGCGACAGGCGCCATCAAAGGATATTTTCAGTACCACCCCAACGACTCGTGGGACTGGGACGAGGTGTCGCCGCCGATCCTCGTCGACTACCAGCGCGGCGGCCGCTCGATCAAGGGACTCGTCGACGTCGCGCGCGACGGATATCTGTGGTTCCTCGAGCGGACGCCGTCACGCATCAACTTCGTCGACGGACAGCCGTTCGTGCATCAGAACGTGTTCCGCAGCCTCGATCCGAAGACCGGACGGCCCGACGTCGATCCGGCGCGGCGCCCCGGTACCGACAAGGAAGCGAACTTCTGTCCGTCGCACTGGGGCGGCAAGAACTGGCCGCCGATTTCGTTCAGTCCGAAGACGCGAATGATCTACATCCCGGCGAACGAGAACCTGTGCGGCTCGATCGTCGGACGCGCGGTCACGTACGCGGCGGGCCGCGGATTCACCGGCGCAACGAACCAGATCACGATCGCGCCCGGCGCTGATCACATTGGCGAAGTGCAGGCGTGGAACGTCGACACGGCGAAGCGCGTCTGGATGCATCCGTTCGCCGGCTCCGCCAACTGGGGACCCACGCTCGCCACCGGCGGCGGACTCGTGTTCAGCGGCGGCACCAACGATCGGCTCTTCCGCGCGTTCGACGCGGCAACCGGAAAAGTGCTCTGGGAGTTTCCGACCAACTCCGGCATCATCGGACAGCCGTCGTCGTTCAGTGTCGGCGGGACGCAATACGTTGCGGTCCAGTCCGGGTGGGGCATCGACGCGCGGACGATGCAGGCGAGGTTGAATCGGATCAAGCCCGGCGCCTTTCCGGACGTTCCGGAGGGCGGCGCCGTGTGGGTGTTCGCCGTCAAATAAAGCTTGCCTACGCTGACGTCCGGGTGCGCAGCCGCATCGGCTGCTTCAGGTGGAATCCCGCCGCGTCCTGGTACGCCTTCGCGAGTGCGAGGATTTCCATCTCCTTGAACGGACGGCCGTAGAAGACCGCGTTGGTCGGCTGTCCGTTTTCCGCAAATCCGTTCGGGATGTTGACGGCCGGATAGCATGCCAGGTTCGCCATCGTGAAGTGGCGCTGCGTCGGATTCTGATTGCCGAAATCGCCACCGCCGCCTCCGCGGCCGCCTCGTCCTCCGCGTCCGTCAGCGCCGCGTCCACCGCCGTCCTCAGTGCCGCGTCCGCGAGCGGGTGTCGGCGTGCCGCCGGTGTTGTTCGCGCCGACGATGTAGACGTCGACCGCCGAGGTGGCTTCCGCGAGCTTCATCATCATCATCATGCGCACGCGCTGCGCCTGCAGGAATTCGACCGCCGGCGTCAGCCACGCGGACGAGCGCGCGACGCCGCGCGCGCCTTCCATCTTGCCCGCGCGCTGCAGGTGATCGAAGAACGCGGCCGACTCGACGCCGAGCGCCGCGACGTTGGTCGTGAAGTCGGGCACTTTCACCGGCGTGAGGTTCGCCACGCCGAGCGTCTTGAGCGTGTCGAGCATCTTGTCGGCGTTCGCCTTCGCGTCTTTGTTCGTGATGCTGCTGAACGACTCCTCGATGATGCCGACCTTCAGCGTCTTCACGTCGAGCGCCGGGTCCCAGTTGAACGGCACGTCCGACACGCTCATGTCGCGGCCGTCGGGCCGCGCAATCGCCTGCATGACGATGGCGCAGTCCTCGGCGTAGCGGCAGATCGGTCCGAGGCGATCCTGCGTCCACGACAGCGCCATGACGCCGTAGCGGCTGACGCGGCCGAACGTCGGCCGCAGTCCGGCCAGCCCGCACCGCGCGGACGGACTCAGAATCGATCCGCTCGTCTCGGTGCCGATCGCGAATCCGAATTCGTCAATCAATCCGCAATCATCAATCCGCAATCCGCAATGCTGCGTCAGCGCTGTGCTACGATTCCCGCGCTATGCAGAAACTTGACGAAACCCGCCGCCGGTTCCTCGCGAGCTTCTCCGCCGTCGGCCTCGGATCCACGCTCGTGCCCGGCATCGCCTGGGCGCGCATGCAGGATGCCGGCGCCGACCGCCTGACGCTGCCGATGATCACCGACGCGCTGAAGCTCTCCGGCATCGACCTGCCCGAGAGCGAGCGCGACACCATCGTGCGCACGGCGAATCAGAACCTCGAGCGGTACGAAGAAGTCCGCAAGATGGACATCCCCAACGACGTGTCGCCGCCGTACCACTTCAGCGCGATCACGCCGGGGATGGAGATCAACCGGACGAAGCGGCCGTTCCGTCTGAGCGCCGCGCCGGCCGTGAAGCGTCCCGCGAACCTCGAGGATGCCGCGTTCTGGCCCGTGCGCCACCTCGCGGAACTGGTCCGCACGCGCAGAGTGACGTCGACCGAGCTCACCGAGATGTATCTCGCGCGGCTCCACCGCTACCAGCCGACGCTCAACTTCGTCGTCACGTTCCTCGACGATGTGGCACGCGCGCAGGCGAAACAGGCGGACGCGGAAATCGCGGCCGGAAAATACAAGGGTCCGCTGCACGGCATCCCGTGGGCCGCGAAGGACATCATCGCCGTCAAAGGCTACAAGACGACGTGGGGCACGCCGCCGCTGAAAGATCAGATGCTCGACTACGATGCGACCGTCGTCGAACAGCTGCGCGAAGCGGGCGCCGTCCTGCTCGCAAAAGTGGCGACCGGCGAGCTCGCGTCGGGCGATCAGTGGTTCGGCGGCCAGACGAAGAGTCCGTGGGACCCAGCGGTCGGCTCCAGCGGATCGTCCGCGGGC
>DASQHH010000940.1:0-5609 GCA_035632195.1 Vicinamibacterales bacterium | reverse complement strand
CTGCGTCAGTGCGTCGTACGCCGCGCCGGTCGCCGGGTTTGTCATCGAGAACGCCGTGTACTGAAGAATCGCTTTCACCGCGTTCGGTGTGAGCGACGGACGCGCCGGATAGCCGTTCGCCGTGCGGCTGGCCTGAAGCAGGTCCGCCACCGCGCCGGTGGCGACAGCCGTCGCCATGCTCGTGCCGCTCAGGCGGAGGTGGTTCGCGTCGACCGCGAACTGCGGATAGTTCGTGTAGAGGTACTGGCCCCTCGAGGCGTTCGACACCAGGCGGTGACCGTTGGCGAGGATGTCCGGCTTCGCGAAGCCGTCGTACCAGGTCGGGCCGGAGGAACTGTACGGCGCGACGATGTCGTCGCCGCGGCCGACGGTGCCCTGATCCTCGAAAGCGCCGACGGTGATGGCGCTCGGCGCGTTGCCGGGGCTCGTGATGCCGGCGTATCCCGTATTGCCGTTCGCGTCCTCGCCGAAGTTGCCGGCCGCCGTGACGACGACGATGCCCGAGCGCACGGCCGCTTCGACGGCCTGAACGAGCGGGTCGGTCGCGGCCGACTCGTAAATCGGGTGGCCGAGCGACAGATTGATGACGTCAATGCCGAGTAGCGTCTTGTTGGCCGTCGCGAACGTGAGCGCGTTGATGACGTCGCTCGTCTGGCCCTGGCCCTGTGCGTTGAGCACCTTGAAGATGACCAGATTCACGCCGGGGGCGAGGCCCTGATACTGGCTGCCGAGCGCGCCGCTGCTCGCGATGAGCCCCGCGACGTGCGTGCCGTGGCCGTAGTCGTCATACGCCGCGGCCAGCGCACCGCCGGCCTTCACATAGTCGTAGAACGCCACGATATGACCGTTGAAGTCCGAGCCGGGCGCGATGCCGGAGTCGATGATGGCGACGCCGACGTTTTTGCCGGTCGGGCTCGTCGATGTCAGGCCCTGCGTCGCACGGAGCACGTCGACGCCGGTCGCGCCGGATGAGCCGGAATTCCCATTCCCGAGGCCGGTAACGGTCCCGTTGGTCGAAACCGACAGCACGGTGCTCTCGCCGTTCAGCCCGTTGAGGGCGCCGGCGGGGACCGTGGCGTTGATGGTGTTGATCGAAATGTTTACGGTCGTGATCTTCCCGCCGAGGGCCGCGAGCCTGGTCTGCGCAGCGGCCAACTGACCGGGCTGAACGCGGACGATCACCGACTGGGGTGCGTTTCCGCCCGACTGCTGTGCGCTCTGCAGCTTCTGATCGAGCTTATTGCCGTTATTGCCTGCGAACGCGGGAGCGGCGACGACGCAGCTGAGAGCGATTACAACGAAGAGTCGGTTCATCTTGGGGGTTTGCCAGTAAAGAGCGGGCGCAATCATGTGAAAGACGCGCATCCCGATAGCAAGAAGTAGACCATATTGTCATGTTATGTCAGTTAGATGGTGTAACTAGTCGCAGGAGTAGCGTTTAGCGTGCGGTCATACTGGCACATGACGATCGCTCGTTCGTTCCTGTATGTCCTCTTATGTCATGTGTTGATCACCAGTGCATGTCGTCGTTAGCCTGTAACACACTGTCAAAACAGATGGTTAGTCGCTGTTATAGTCAAGTGTCCTGTTTCGGCACGCGAAGTGACAATATTGAACATCCGCAGAACGAAAAAAAGGGCGGTGACCATATTGATCAGCCGCCCCCCGAGACTACTGAAGAAGGATCGCCTAGATGCCAGCCGACGTCTTCGCCGGCGCAGCCATGATCTCCTTGAACGCGGCAAGGAACTTATCCATCTCGGCCTGGTTGCCGACCGAGACGCGCAGATGCTTCGTCATCGGCGGGAACGGGCGGCCGACGAGCACGTCGCGCTTCTGGAACTCGGGTGCGACCTCGCTGACTTCGCGCCCGAGGCCGACCATGAAGAAGTTGGCCTCCGACGGCAGCACTTCGTGGCCCATGGCTCTGAGCTTCGCGATGGTCGTGTCGCGGATCTGCTTGTTAAGGGCCTTGGTCTTTGCCTGTCCCTCTTTATCCTTGAGGGACGCCGCGCCGCCGAACTTCACCGTGATGGACTGGCTGCCGGTCGTGAACACACGAATCTTCTGAATCAGGTGTGCCGGCGCGATGCCGTAGCCCAGTCGCATCGCAGCGAGCGCCGCGATCTTCGAGAACGTCCGGCACACGATGACATTCCGCCCTTCGACCACGTACTTCATGGACGACTCGTAGTCCGGGCTGTCGACGAAGTGGTGATACGCCTCGTCGATGAGCACCGGAATGTCCTTGGGGACGCCGTCGAGCAGTTGCTGGATTTGCGCCTTCGGAACGATCATTCCGGTCGGGTTGTTCGGGTTGACGATGTAGACGAACCCGATTTCCGCGGCGCGTTTGTTCGCGATGTCGATAATAGCGGGGATGTTCTGCGAATAGTCCTTGTTCAGCGGCACTTTGATCGTCTCGCGCCCGATCATCTGCGCCGTCCCGTACGGGTCGTTGTAGGACGGATTACTGCCCAGAACCTTCTTCTTCGGATCGGTAATCAGCATCGCCACCGTGATGGAGTGGAGAAGCTCGCCCGACCCGCAGCCGAGGATGATGTTCTCCGCCTTGACGCCGTGCTCCGCTTGAATGGCCTGGTTGAGCCCGCCGTCCGGCGCGCCGTAGCGGTTCGCCCATTCCCACGCCTGGGGGTTCTCCATCGCCTCTCGGACGGCGGGCGGGATGCCATACGGGTTCTCGTTGTTGTTGATCTTGGCGACCTTGGTGAGGTCCACGAGCTGCCGCGGTCCGCGGGCGCCGCCCGGTCCGCCACGGCCCTGCTGCGCGAAGAGATCGATGTCGCGGCCGACGCCTGCATATCCGAGCGCTGCGGCGATGCCCCCTACGAAGCTGCGGCGTGACACTGCCATACACCCTCCGTTAAGAAAGCGGAACTACCGTCGGCGCATTCTAGCGCGGGACCACAGGAAACAGTTGTGAAATCCCGTCGTAGTATGAGCGGGTGCGAACCGCCCTGATTCTCGCCGCGGCCGCCGCGGGCGGGGCGCTCTGGACGCTGTCGGGCCAGGCTCTACGGCCGTCGTCGAGGCCCCTGGAGGACCCCGACGCCTACGCGGTGATTGCCAGCCTGCTGCCATCCGAGTGGTCGGTTCGCGACGCGCACGCCAAGCGGCTTGTCTTCCAGCAGGAGACGGAAACGTATCGGCAATGCATGCCGTCGGGGCCGCCGCTCGAAACCGACTGGAAGCTCGTCGTCGAGAGCTTCTGGTCTGAAAATGCGACTACTCGCTTGCTGCGCGGCGACGCGGACCTCGGGATTCCATATGTCGTGGTTCCACGGGAAGAAGTCCGGGCGACCCTTCTCGAGGTCCCGCGCGTGCCAAATGATCCGGCGTCCGGCTGGACTGGTTTCTACCGGCACTATCCCGATTCTGGTGGCTTCATGATCGCGTCAGCCGTTGGTTTCGATGCCGCGAAGAAACGGGCGATGGTGTACCTGTCCCACACGTGCGGAGGATTGTGTGGAGGCGGCCAGCACCATCTACTCGAGAAGGTCGACGGACGCTGGCGTGAAGCGCGCGTGGAGGGACTCAACAACTGCATCTGGGCATCCTGATCTGGCTGGAGGCATGACGTGCTGAAGTACCGTCTGCAAGGATTCGTAGCGGGATTGATTGTCACCGGCGGCGCGTGGCTCGGCGCGCAGGCAAAGCCATCGACGGTTGTCGCGATTCCGCGCGCGGACATCGACGCGGTGCTGAGCTATTCGGGCAGCGAAGGGGCCGGCACCGATCGTCAGATTCGCGTCGTCGATCTCGGTCCGTACCGGCTGGGCATCGGCGTCCTTCGCCGAGGAGCGACGCGCGCCGGTGCGCCCGTCGGCGCAATCAGCCACAGTCAGGTCGCAGAAGTGTTCTATTTCGTCTCCGGCAGCGGGACGCTGGTCACCGGCGGGGAGGTGCAAAACGAGAAGCCATACCCATGGCAAACCGAGTTCGTGCGCCTCGCCGTCGGACCGAGCAGCGGCGGCGTGTTCAAGACCGGCAACCGCCGCCGCGTCACGCCGGGCGACGTCGTCGTCGTTCCTGCCGGTGTGCCGCACGGCTTCGACGAGATCAGCGATCAGCTGACGTACTTGAGCATCCGTCCCGATCTGACGGGCGTATTGCCCGCCGGATACGTGCATCCGGTCCTGCGCAAGTAGAAGCGGTATCTAGTCGGACCGGATGGCGGTGATCGGATTGACGCGCAGCGCGCGAATCGTCGGCACGAATGTGCTCACAATGACCATCACCGCGATGAGCGCTGCGGCCGCGGCGAAGGTCTGTGGATCGTCCGGCTGAACGCCCGCCAGGGTCGACTCGAGGCCGCGGCCCGAGGCATACGCGACGCCGACGCCGAGCGCGAGGCCGGCGAGTCCGAGGCGGACGCCGTTGCCGACGACCATCGCGACGATGTCGTGCGCGCCGGCGCCGAGGGCCATGCGCACGCCAATCTCGCGCACGCGCTGCGCGACCATGAACGAGAGCAGGCCGTGGATGCCGACGGCGGCAAGCAGGAAGGCGATGCCGGCGAACGCGGCGAGCACGCGCACCTGGACCGCACGCGCCGCCGTCTGATCGGCGACCAGATCCTCGAAGCTTCGAAGGCCCCAGAGCGGTTGCTGAGGATCCGCACGGTGCACGATCGTCCGGATCGCGCCCGGCACGCCGGCCAGCGGTCCCGACACGCGCACGACGAGATCCTTCGGCGCGTGCCACGTCATCACGTTGTCGCGCATCTGCCGGTACGGCACATAGACCTGCGGTTCGCTCGGCCGCTCGAGGCCGCGCACCCGCGCATCGGCGACGACGCCGACCACGACGCGGTCCGCGAGGGCGAACGTGAACGTCCGTCCGATGGGATCGCGATCCGGCCAGTAGCGCCGGACGAACGATTCGCTCACGACGGCGACGAACTGGCGATCGCGCGTGTCGGTGTCGCTGACGTCGCGGCCCTCGAGGAGCGGGATCCCGACGGTCGCGAAATAGCCGGGCGTCACGGTGAAGAAGCCGGCGACCTGGGACAGCGATCGATCGAGCGGCGCGGCGCCGTCGACGCCGACCGGAAAGTTCGGTCCGCCGCGCAGCGGCGCGAAGCCGACGTAGGCAGCTCCGGCCACGCCGGGCAGCGCCCGCACGGGTCCGAGCACCGCAGCGTAGAAGCGCGCGCGCGCCGCTTCGGTCTCGTACTTCGGCATCGGCAGCGAGGTCCGCACCGTGAGCATGCCGTCGACGCGGAACCCGGGATCGGTCTGCTGGACGCGCCACAGCGCCTTGATGAGGAGTCCCGTTGCGACGAGTAGCGCGACCGACACGACGACCTGCGTCGTCACCAGGACGGCGCGGACCCGTTCCCGCGGTGCGCCGCCGGCGCGTGCGGTCGACGTCAGTCCTTCCACGAGATGGTCGCGCCACGTCCGCACGACCGGCGCCACGCCGAAGAGCAGCCCGGTCGCAGCGGTGGCGGCGAGCGCGAACGCCAGCACGCGAAGATCGACGTGCGGCGACGACGCGAAAGGCAGGTTCGTCGGCACGAGGCTCGACAGCACCGGAATCGCGGCGGCGGCGAGCGCCACGCCGGCGAGGCCGCCGTTTCCCGCCAG
>DASQHH010000939.1:0-2071 GCA_035632195.1 Vicinamibacterales bacterium | reverse complement strand
CAATCCAATGGGTGACGTGAGGAAGGGCGTACACAGTCTCACCAGGGCTTCCGTCTGCGGTACCGGACCTTCCAGCAGCACGTTCGCGCCGCTGGAGACGAGCAGACGCCATTCGTCGAGATCGAGGACCGCGTCCACGAGCGGGTGGACGGTACGCTGCGATCCAGGTTCTGACGAGCCCTCCTGAGGCAAAGGCAACATAGTCCTTTGGAAGGCAGACATTCTCGGCTCTCTAGCCCGCCTTCGTCAAGAAACGTGTGTGTGAAGTGTGAAATCTTGCCCTTTTCGGGTGGCTTCGGGACAATTCCTGCCTCAGTTGGACCTACTATTCCGTTCGAATGGCGCCGAGCGTACTGCTGGTTGATCCCGACCGTGGGTGGTTGCACGCCGTCCGAGCGTCATTCCCGCCCGGCATCGACGTCGAAGTCTGCACCGATTTCTCCGAGGCGCGCGAGCGTCTGCTGCACGCGTCGCCGGCGTTCCTCATCACCAACCTGCGCCTCGCGGCGTACAACGGCCTCCACCTCGTTCTGCTGGCAACGGCGGCGAGTCCGAAGATGCGCTCTCTCGTGTACGGTGAGCGCGACGATCAATGGGCCGCGCATGAAGTGCAGGGGTGTGGCGCGTTCTTCGAACGGCGGGATCGCCTGCCCGACGCCGCGATTGCCTTCATCAACGGCCGGCTGCCTGCCTCTGAGCGGCGCACGCTGTTCGACGGGGATCGCCGTGCGGCGCGCCTCGGCGGCCGGCGCGCGACCGATCTCCGGACGCCGCCGCCCGAGTAGACGGAGAAATTCGCGTTCTACTGTTTGAGCGCCATCACCATCAGTTGGCCTTGCGTCACGGAATTGGAGTCACCACTGACCAGCACGGGACTGCCAATCGACAGCCGCGCCCTGATCTCGAACGTGTGGGTGCCTGCGCTCACCGGCAGGGCGGCTGAGAAGGACCAGGCGTCGAGGTTATTGACGATGTTCAGCGTGTTCGAGATGGTCATGCGTCGAAAACCGTGAGGCGCCTCGACGCCGTCGATGAACAGCGCGATATCGACAATCGCGAACGCCGTCGTCGACGTCGAGTTGACGAGGACCCCGCCGTCGGTCTGAATCACGACCGAGGCATCGCTCGGGATCGTCAGGACTGCTGACAAACCTGGCACCGTCACAAAATTCGAGGTCGAGAGAGAAAGACTCGCGGTGCCGAATGCCGATACGGCGAACTGTCCGGCGGTCCCCGAGGGCCCGGTGGCCCCAGTCGCACCGGTTGCTCCAGCCGCGCCTGTATCGCCGGTGGAACCCGTCGCGCCTGTTGAGCCTGTCGCGCCTGTCGCGCCCGCGGCGCCGGTGTCGCCCTTCAAACCAGTCGGCCCGGTCGGTCCTGTGGCTCCCTGTGGACCCTGCCCGCCGGTGTCGCCTTTCTGACCGGTTGAGCCAGTAGCCCCAACTTCGCCTTGTGTCCCTGTCGCTCCAGTGGCGCCCGTCGCGCCGACAACTCCCTGGGAACCTTGCGCACCAGTCGCTCCGGTGGCGCCGGGTGATCCCTGGGGACCCACGGGACCAATCGGACCCTGCGGACCGGTCGGCCCCTCCGGTCCGACAACGTTCCACGTCAGGAGGGTTTCATTCGCTCGGCACGCGTCGGCTGTATCGACCAGACGCATCCCGCCTGCCGGCTGTACGCAGGCGTAGATGACGCTCGGCGTCTGCGCAGACGCCGGAATCACGCAGGCTAGAACGCTGCAGCTCGCCACGGCCCACAGTTGCAGGAAACGGTTCGTCATTTGAGCTCCACGAAGAAACGGATGAGGTCAGGATCATCCGCACGTGTACAAGCGGTGTCAACGACGAATGATGGCCGAATGGAAGTCCGCCGCAGGGTTGAGAAAAGTCGGAGGAGAAATGCCCGCCTATTGTTGCGTCAGCGTGAAGGAGGTCGTGAGCGTGATGGCTCCGACAACGGTCAACGTTCCGGCCACGTAGACGTTGTAGCTGTCCGTCTCAGTTCCGCTGATCGTGCCGCCGCTGACGGTGCCGTTGACGGCGCCGGACTGCAGCTTGATATCCCGCGAGCC